>JASHVU010000382.1 GCA_030044455.1 Acidobacteriaceae bacterium
TACAGTTGTAATTGCATAAAACCGCAAAGGTCCGAGCCTAAAGGCCCCTGCTCCCTCCGGAAGCACCATCTACAACTGTAGTATTACGGCAAAACCAGAGAAGGTGTGTTCCGTTTGGTTGCGTGCAGGCTCGCCGCTCCTTGAGGTCCCACCCTAGCGAGCAAGAATCAATCAGGGAGACCCGGGGGTTGCGTCGACTTATAGGTTGCGGTCTTGGTATACAGCATCTCTGGATTTGCTATAGTCCGGCTTTCTGGGGATACGGTTGCGGGCAATACCCTCATTTGCCGAAGCCCATACTTATAGTGCGGCTTCATCAACACGAGTAAATGCGCGCCCTGTTGCAAGACCGGATGCCATGGGGCAGCTCTCCGCTATCGGCGCTCCTACTCGACGTTGAGGGTCTTCAGCAGGCTGCGGGGTTCGCGCAGGATTTTTTCCTGCAAGAGGGTGATGGCGTAGATAAGCTGCTCGGGCCGGGGCGGGCAGCCCGGAACGTAGACATCCACCGGAATCACCTGGTTGACGCCCTGCACCAGCGCGTAATTGTTAAATACGCCACCCGATGTCGCGCATGCGCCCATTGAGATCACCCATTTAGGTTCCGGCATCTGGTCATACAGCCGGCGGATGACCGGGGCCATCTTCTGGGATACGCGGCCGGCAATGATGATCAGGTCCGATTGGCGCGGCGATGGACGGAAGACCTCGGCTCCGAAGCGGGCGATGTCGAAGCGGGATGCGCCCATCGACATCATCTCGATGGCGCAGCACGCCAGGCCGAAGGTCATGGGCCACAGGGAGCTTTTTCTGATCCAGTTGACCGCGAAGTCGAGCGTGGTAAGGAAGACCCCCTCGGGCTGCTCGTAGCCGTAGCTCACTTCCTGGAGTTTGGCGCGATTTTGGGCGCTGCTCTCCAGGTTGCCGAAGAGATAACGATCGCGCCCTAACGTTGCCGCCATACATTCACTATAACGCAGGCGGCGATGGCTTGCTCCGGCTCGATCCGCCTGAACGCTCCGTCAGTTTGATGCCAACAAAGTCATAAGGAAGCAATCAAGATTCCAGCTGAAAACTTGCGTTCTGGCTTGCCGGCCATGAAAATGTTTTAAAGCGCACTCGCACTTCGCTGTTTCTTTGGGTGGCAGCTGTTCCTGGCCTCCAACGCTTTACTGCGGCCAACGGTGAAACGACCCGGCCAACAAGCTGGCGAAACTCGAACCGCTCGAAACTACCCTCGATTCTCATTCAAGCCGCGCAATTACGCGGACGCCTTTATCTCGGAGCGAAAAACAATGTCCCGATGGTGCACCTATCTGCTGCTCCTGTTTGCACTAATCTCAATTCCACTTCCAGTAGTTGCTCAGACCGCTCCTGCCGCCACGACCGCAACCCAGGCGCAGATTGCCGCTCTTCAGCAGGCAGTTCAAAATGCGCAGTCGGCGGGCGACAACGCCTGGATGCTGACCAGTGCCGCGCTGGTTTTGTTGATGACCGGCCCAGGCCTGGCGCTGTTTTACGGTGGCCTGGTGCGCAAAAAGAACATCCTGGGCACCATGATGCAGAGTTTCGCCATGATGTGCCTGGTGACCGTCATCTGGGCCATCTGCGGCTACTCGCTGGCCTTCGGGCACGGCAACCTGTTTATCGGCGGCTTCGAGCATCTGTTCCTCAGGGGCGTGCGGAATGTCGTGGACCCCAACAACTTCTACGTGCAGACCATTCCCGAACAGACCTACATGATCTACCAGCTCATGTTCGCCATCATCACGCCGGCGCTCATCTGCGGCGCATTTGCTGAGCGCATCAAGTTCAGCTCGATGGCGGTGTTTCTTTCCCTCTGGTCGATATTCGTCTATAGCCCAATGGCGCACATGGTGTGGGGTGTGGGCGGCCTGCTCAACGCGAATGGCGGCAAGATTCCTTCGCTCGATTTCGCCGGCGGCACGGTGGTGCACATTACCTCGGGCGTCTCCGCGCTCATCACGGCGCTCTACCTGGGCAAGCGCCTGGGCTACCCCTCAACCAAAATGGCTCCGCACTCGTTGGTGTTGAGCTTTATTGGAGCGTGCCTGCTGTGGGTGGGATGGTTCGGGTTCAACGCCGGCAGCGCGCTGGGGGCAAGCTCACTGGCTACGAGCGCCTTCATCAACACTCATTTTGCCACTGCTACTGCGGCCCTGGGCTGGACCATCTTTGAGTGGTTTCACAACGGCAAGCCGACGGCCCTGGGCGCAATCTCGGGAGCCGTGGCCGGCCTTGTGGCCATCACGCCTGCATCGGGATTTGTTCAGCCAATGTCCGCATTGGTCATCGGTCTGGCGGCTGGGTTCTTCTGCTCGTTCATGGTGTTCAAGGTCAAGAGCCTGTTTGGTTACGACGACTCGCTCGACGCCTTCGGCGTGCATGGCGCGGGTGGAACGCTGGGAGCAATCCTGACCGGCATCTTTGCCGCCTCGGTCATCAACCCAATCTATGGCAAAGGAGTGGCGACAGGCGGTATCGACGGCCACTGGGGGCAGATCCTCAACCAGCTCGCGGCGGTCGGCATCTCATGGGCGATATCGATTGTGGGCACGCTGATTTTGCTGTTTGTGGTGGATAAGATCATGGGCCTGCGCCTGAGTCCGGAGCACGAGGCTGCCGGTCTGGATCTGTCGCAGCATGGCGAAGAGGGTTACGACTTCAATAATTAGCTGTTAGCTTTCAGCCTGCAGCTGGTTTGAGTGCGAATCAGGGCGCGCACTCCGGGGGAAAAAGCGGAAAGCTGATAGCTGAGGGCTGAAAGCTGGTTGCCGCGCGAGGCGCCCGCAAACTTTAATGGCGGTGACTGCCAGCGTGCCGCCGCACCTGATAGGCTAGCCAACGAGGCATTTTTCGTATGCTCAAGATTGAAGCTGTTCTCCAGCCCTCAAAGCTGGATGCTGTCAAGGATGCGCTGCTCGAGGCAGGCATTGAAGGAATGACGATTCTCGAAGCCCGCGGCCACGGCCGCCAGAAGGGCCATACCGAGTTCTATCGAGGCCGCGAATACACCGTGGACCTTTTACCCAAAGTGAAGATCGAGATGGTGATTCACGACGACCTGAAAGAAAAAGCCATTGCGGCTATTGTGGGCGCGGCGCGAACCGGGCGTATCGGGGACGGGAAGATATTTATCAGCAAAGTCGACGAAGCCATCCGCATCCGCAACGACGAGCGCGGCGAAAACGCGCTGTAACCTGTTGAGTGAGCCTGACTGTACGCGCTGACCAGAGAGTTCGTCCATTTGGTGAAAGATGGCGCGGATGTGCGCCGCTCGTGGTCAGCGCGCCTGTTCCGGCGCCGGCGCCGCTGCCGGAAGATCGAACCTGTAAACACGCTGCGTCGCCGTCAGCGCCAGCAGTTGCTTCGTCTCAGGGATGATCCGGGCGGCGAGGACCGGGCTATCCAGGATCCAGTGGCCGAGCTGATGGCCGTCTGGGGCGCTAAAGAGAGTCAGTTCTTGGGGGCGATTGCGCGCGGCAATCAGCCCCAGACCGCTGTCACCGGCTAGAACCGTGCCAAACAGTCCGAAGAGTCGTGCTCCGTCGGTCTCGCGATAGATCGTGGCATTGTTGTGGGCCCCCTCGACCGCGAGCAGATTGCCGTAGAGCGCCGCATTTTCAGACCTGACAGACTCCGACTCGTC
>JASHVU010000383.1 GCA_030044455.1 Acidobacteriaceae bacterium
GACTGATGGCCGGGCAATCCGGGTAGACATCGGAGAGAAAGACAACGGAGTTGCCGGAGGGCGACCACTTGGGGCTGTCGGCCTCGGTCGAGATGTTGGTGATGCGCCGCGCGTTCGAAGTTGCGCCGGTTGCCGGGTCGAAGTCGGCGAGCCACAACTGTTGCCCGTTCTCGCGGCCGCTCACAAATAGAATGCGTTTCGAGTCCGAGGCGAACTCGGGATCGCTGTCGCCGGGCTGAGCAACGGCCAGTTTGATCGGCTCACCGCCCGAAATTGCCTGCAGCCACAGGTCGGGCGTTTTTGTGTTCTCAGCCAAATTTACCGTCGTAACGCTGTACGCCATCCACTTGCCGTCCGCCGAGACGGCCGTCTCTCCCAGGCGCTTCATGTTCATCATGTCTTCGAAGGTCATGGGCCGCTTGGGCTGAGCGGTCTGTGCAGCACAAATGGGGGCAAGAGTGAGAGCGAACAGGGCATAACAAGTGAAGGTGCGAGGGAGGTTGATCATGAGAGTCCTCGCCGCGCGGGTTCGAGGAGAATGCGCGGAAGGAAAAGTGTACACCGGAGAGCGGAGAGTGCGAGTGATGAGGGAGAGGAGTGAAAGGCAACCGCAGTTATAGACGGCCCAAGGCGGCGCCCAAGGCCATGAAAATAGTATTAAGCGGCTCGGGATAGGCGGGCGTGGACGCCCGCCTGACGACCGCGCTGAAGCGCGGCGCTACACTGCTGACCGCTATTTCCAGTGCTGATCCTTTAGTCTCTTAGCGAGTTGGTGTTGCTGGCGCAACGTTGGCAAGTCAGCGTGTTTTCCCGAGCAAAAAAAGGCAGTCGCGTGAAACCATCAAAACGTGTAGTGCGCGCTCAACCGCACCAGCGCGGGCGCGCCGAGCCAGACGAAAGTATCGCCGTAGCTTGCGCCGGTGTCGGACCAGTACTTCTTGTTGGTGATGTTATTGGCGTAGATTCTGAAGCTGGCCCGTCCGCGTTCACCGCCGGGCGTGTAGCGCAGACCGAGGTTGAAGAGGTTGTAGGCAGGCACGCTCACCGTGTCGTCGCGCGTGGCGTACTTCAGGCTCGAGTAGCTCCAGCCCGGCATGAGGTAGAGACCGCGCACGCGGGGAACCGTGAGGTCGGCGAAAAGGTTGGTATGCACCCGCGGCACGTTGATGACCTGCTGGTTGTTGTAACTTGTCGTACCGGTGTTCTCAGAGATGGCACTGATGCCGGCGAGCGATGCGTTGAGGCGCAGCCAGCGCGCCGCGCGGCCTTCGGCGTTGAGTTCCACGCCGTTGTGGGTTTCCCGGCCCTCGGACTCAAAACAGAAATCGCCGGCGTTGCCCAACGGGCAGGTCGGATCAGTGCCCGCAATCATTTTCGGATACATGAACGGTGCGCGCATGCGGAAGTAGTCTCCGGTAATGAGGATGCGCGAGCCTGGCTCGAACTTTGCGCCGATCTCGACCTGGCGTGTCGAGAAGGGCGCCAGAAACTGGCTGCCGTTATCAACCCACCATGGCGCCTGCGGCCCGAGGGAGAGCAGCACTCCATAGTTGGCGTAAAGCGTGACGGGCGATGAGTTGCCGAAGGCTGGGCTGTATGTGGCGGCGAACTGCGGCAGCCACGCAGGCTTATCGGTGGGCTCGAGTGCGCAGTTTCCGGGCACGGTGAAATCGGTGCATGAGGCGTAGAGCGAGTAGTTATGGTCGCGCAGCGCGTCGTAGCGGCCGCCGGCCATGAGCTGAATGCGGTGTGGGAGTTCGATGCGGTCTTCGAGGACCGCCGATGACTGATGGCTGTCTTGCCAGAGGCGGCGCGGGCCGGCAGATTCGACCGGGCTCTCGATGGGATAAGCGACGAGCGGCTGATAGATATTCTCGGCGCCGAGGTAGGTGTAGACGGCGCCATCCTGCACAATGCCGCTGGGGTCGTAGGGGTTTTGGACGGTGTAGAAACCTGGCTGCTGCACGCTGCGCAGAAAGAGCTCAGCGCCGGCGACGATGTTGTGCGCAAGGGCTCCGGTTTTGATGCGGCCAACGAGCATTCCTTCAGCCACGGCATCAATGCGCAGCTCGCCGGGGTCGCGGTAGTCGTAGATACCATATGTTCCGTCGGGACAGAAGAAGTACTCGGGCGCCAACGGCGCATTAGGGCAGTTGGGCAAATAGGTATTGGGGTCGATCGACGACCCGTAGGCGTAGATCACGTTGTCTTGAATCAACGAGTGGCTCAGGCTGGCAGCGGCAAATGCCGACCACTGGCCCGGGAAGTGGTAGTCGTATCGCGCGTTGGTGTTGAAGACGTCGTAGGTGTCGGGCGGAGCCCAAGCCTGCTCGCCCAGCATCGTGGAGCGATAGAGGCGATTGATGTCGGGCAATGTTGTTCCGCCCAGTAGCTGATAGCCGCTGCCATCGCGCTCGGTCTTGTGCTGGTACTCAAAATCGCCTTTGAGAATTGCTTTTGGCGAAATCTTCCAGTCGGCTGCGCCTGCGCCCATTGCGCGCCAGCCGGCGGTGCCGTTCATATAGGTCTGGATGCTTTCGCCGGCGAGGTTGATGCGCGCACCCACCTGCTGATGGTTGCCGAAGAGATGGCCGAGGTCGGCAGCTCCCAAAACTGAGCCGCGTTGGTCGGTGGCGAAATCGATGCCCTTAATGGGCGCGGGGCGCTTGGTGACGTAATTGATGAGGCCGCCGCCCGAGGCAACGCCGCTCGTCATCCCGGCCAGGCCGTGCATGAATTCGACCCGCTCCTTGTTTTCAAGCGGCACGTCCTGCTCGCCGGCGATGGTGAGGCCGTTGATTTCGAGGCCGGTAGCCAGGTCGATGGGGAATCCACGAATTTGGTAGTCGCCGTAGTAGCCCACGGGCACGTAGTCGTCTTCAACCGAAGCGTCGTTTTGCACGACGTCAGAGAGAAGACGCGCAATCTGGTCGTTCATGAGGTCGCGGGTAAGAGCAGTGACTGAGAGCGGCGCATTCCTGACAGGAAGACCGGTGAGGTTTCCAACGGCGACCGACTCGGGAAGATAGTCGCCGTTGATGTCGCCGTGAACCAGGACGGTAGTGGTGACAGGAGAGATTTTCTGCTGGTCGATTTCCGGAGGCGAATTGGATCCTGCCTGCGTAGATGCCGCGAGCTGCCGGCCTTGGGCTGCAACTTCGCCGGCCGGCTGAGACTGCGCACGCAATAGGTGCGAGCCAACTGCGGCGAGGACGACGAGCGCAAGCAAGGCACGAATGAAAAACCAGGCGCGATTCGTAGAAGGGTTGGGCGAGAAATGCATAGACTCCCTGGTTCCTTTTGCAAATGAAACATGGGAGCTTGCGCTGGTTGATGAGGATTGCCGCTCGGATTCGAAAACTTCCCACGCCGGTATTATCCGGATCGGGTTCGAGGGTATTTCTCAGCTCCACGCGCAGCATTTTCCCTTGAACCTCAATGAAAATGCCGGGGAGCACCCCTGTTTCAATTGATTCAATTGGAACACCACGCAGGCGGAATTGCAAGAGCGGAGGGGTATCAATCACCGTGAGATCACGGTGCAGCAGGCTTCGACCGGCAAAGAGAAGATATCTCGGAGGAATGCGGTTCATTCCCCGCCAATTGCGGCCTGGCGGCGAGGTTGGCAATCCGGGCCGCGTCTAAAACCTGCAGCATGGCGCGCTGTGCATCCGCCCAGACCGGCTGAGCCGGGCACGAATGTTTCCGGCTGCAGGATTTACCGGCCATAAGGCAAACGTTAAGGCTGATTCTTCCCTCGATGGCTTCAATCACATCGAGTATGGACGCAACGCTACCCCGGCTTGACATTTTGAAGCCGCCCGACTGACCGCGCCGAGACGAGATCAATCCCGCGCGAGAGAGGGCCTGAAGAACCTTGGAGAGAAAGCTTTCCGGAGCCTGGGTGGCCGCGGCGATGTCGCCGAGCGAAAGGCGCGCCCCAGATGCGGTCCCGGCCAGGTAGATCATGACCCGGACTCCGTAGTCGGCGGCCCGCGTTAGTTGCATCGATGACTTGGTTCCTCTCATGTTTTTCCCGTGAAACCGGCGACTGAATCGACTGCAGTGTGCTCGGAATTTCAAGCGAATTCAATTCACCTGAAATTAGGTTTGTAAAAGGCAGGGTATTTGAAATCGTCACGGCAATATGTATCGATCGTCACGAACCTCGGATTATCTACCGGTATAACTTATGCATTCCAATCCAAATTGGAGTGAAATAGTCCCAAATGCTCCGGCAAACTGCACGACCCTCACTGGAAGCAGACAGGCGGATCTGGCCGGCTGCCTGAATGCGCATGTGAACCCGCCGGCTGCGAGCGGAACCAAGGCGGTTCAGACGGCGCAGAGATAAATCGGGAATCGGAGGAAACGGCGGCCTCGTGCGGGAACGGAGGGATGCCATGGCAGCGGCTCAAGAACTCAGTCCGATCGGATGGCTCCTGTTGGCCGTGCTGGCATCGGGGCTGGGGACACGCTGGCTGGGTCATCCTTTGAACGCGCCAGTCTCGGTGGTGCACAAACTTGCGTCTCTCCTGATGTTGATTTTCATCGTCATCAGGATTGTGCCGGCGATCAGAAGCTCTGCAGGCCGGCCAGTTCTCAGCATGGTAGCCGTGATCTTCGTATTCTCAGTTGTTGCGGCTTTTATCACAGGTGTTGTGGAGAGCATTCCCTCGCAGGCCGGCGCTGTGTGGCTCAATCTGCATCGCATTTCGGCGGTGGCGACGGCTATTGCCGCTGCAATTGCGGTGCGTCTGCTGTTCCTGGCAATAAAGTAGACCTTCCACAACGCTGTGGGACTGCTTTAGACCCACAGGCTGACGGGGCTCACTCGTAATAAGTGGCCGTGGTGGTGTCGGTCTCCCAGATGGTGCATTCCTTCACACGCACGCGGCCGCCGGTCATGCTGTCGAGCTGCTGGTTGGTCTCGTCATAAAAGAATTTGGCTATATTCTCGGCCGAGGGATTGAGCACGGTGAATGGCTCAAGCTCATTCAGCATCTGGTGATCGATGCGTTCGATGACCGGGCGCATCACCTGCTTGAGGAGCTTGAAGTCAAGCAGCAGGCCGGCCGCGTCGAGCACGGCGCCGGCCAGCGTGACGCGCACCTTGTAGTTGTGGCCGTGCGGATTCTCGCACTTGCCGCGGTAGTTGCGCAGATAGTGGCCTGACGAGAATCCGGCCTCTACGGTGACTTCATACATTTCGTGTCGCTCGATCCTCTTACCATGCTTTTCAGAAGCGCCTGCGGACGATTGCGTAATTCTTGGCGCAACCGAAGACGCAGGACTTGTTCACGCGCCGCCGTTCATCAGCGCCCCTTGCCTAAGGCAGACCCACCCCTATTTTAGCGGAGTGATGATTCAGCGCTTGCTGCGCGTCAATTCAGATTTCGCCCCGGCGCTTTTTGCGGGCTCGCCGGCGGGACTCTTCACTGCGGCGTTCGACTTGTTCAAACAGGTGACTCATGATGCCGACCAGCCCTGAAACCAGCCCTGCAAGCAGCAGAATAAGCGCCACGGTGCGCCAGAGCGAGCCATTGGCCGGAAGGCCGGGCTGAAAGCTCGACGGAATGAGCGCCATGCCCGCCGAGATGAGCGCGAAGAGCACTAACGTGGCTGCCAGAATGTAGAAGTTGCGCGACATGGCACTGCGTGCGGCGAGCTGGAATGACGATTGAATGCCGCATGACTCCATTCTAGTTCGCGGAATGCATGGTCGCGTGCGTCTTAGCTGCCCAGAACGGGAGATTTCAGATCAGCGCCTGAATTGATTCTAGTTCGCTTCCAAAGCGATTCCGAGATCGAGGGTGGATATCACCGAAACTCCGGAAACAGCAAACTCCACATCCATGCCGGCGACCGAGCCGTTCAGGTCGATCGCCCGGCAGGCGTCGCGGACAACGAAAGCTGCGAGACCAAGGCGGCGGGCATCGAGCGCCGACGAGCCGACGCAGAAGTCGTAAGCCAGGCCGGCAAAGAAAACGCGCGTGAGACCTCGCTCGGCAAGGTAACCCGCCAGGCCGGTCGGAGTGGTGCGGTCATTCTCATAGAAGGCCGAATAGGAGTCGATCCGAGTTCTGAAGCCCTTGCGTAAAACGAGTTCTGCCTGGGTGAGTTTCAGTTCGGGATGGAAATCGGCCCCGGGAGTCCCCTGCACGCAATGGGTCGGCCAGAGAGTCTGTTGGCCGTAGTCGAGTTCAATAGTTTCAAAGGGCTGCGCTCCGGCATGCGAGCCTGCGAATGAAATGTGATCTGCCGGGTGCCAATCCTGGGTGAGGACGATGTGGGAGAAGAGAGGTGCGAGGCGATGGATTGGCTCGATGACGGCATCGCCTTCGGGAACGGCAAGCGCACCCCCAGGACAGAAATCTTTCTGGACGTCGATCACGACAAGAACGTCGGTGGGGGTGACTTGGACCAAAGCGGGACCTTGGGCGCAACAGGTATAGCTTACGGCAGTGTGTGGGCGCGGAGAGCTGTGGGTCAGGAAATGCTGTAGGGCATGTGCAATTAACGGTTAATTGCACCAAGACTGGTGTAAGACAGCCCAAGGCGCCCACGCAAGACAGCCGTAAGACATGGCCACCCTCAGCGTAGGACCTGTCTTACACGGTTCGCCTTACGCGTATGACGTGAGCCCGCGAACCCTGGCACCGCGTAAGACATTCAGGATTGTACCAAGGTAGATCGACGACACGAGGCCAAGCGATCACGATTTTCACAGTTGTAACAATATTTGTTGAAACAAATATTATTCCTCCGCATCTTATCCGAATGAATGGAGTCCTGGCACTCACTGCATGGCACCAACCCTAAAAGGAGCAACTCATGACCACTAGCGCAGTCGCTACGCCTGCTACCCCCGCCGCTACAACCGCCTGGAACATCGATCCCGCCCACTCCGCGGCCGAGTTCAAGGTGAAACACATGATGATCTCGAACGTGAAAGGCAGCTTCTCAGGCCTTTCCGGTGTCCTGACCGAACACACCGTCGATTCCACGTTGTCTTTCATCGAGGCCTCGATTCCGGTAGCCACCGTCGCAACCGGAGACGCACAGCGCGATGGACACTTGAAGAGCGCAGACTTTTTCGACGCCGAGAAGTACCCGACGCTCGATTTCAAATCGACCAAAGTGGTGAAGAAGGGCGAGGCAGAGTACGACGTGACCGGCGACCTGACCATCCACGGCGTGACTAGGCCCGCAACCTTCGCCGTCGAGGGCCCCAGCGCACCGGGCAAGGATCCCTGGGGAAATACGCGCATCGGGCTTTCAGCCACAACGAAGATCAATCGCAAAGATTTCGGCCTGACCTGGAATGCGGCGCTCGAGACGGGCGGCTTCCTGGTGGGCGAAGAAGTTGCCATCACGCTCGAAGTGCAGTTCATCAAGGCGTAGTGAACGGTGGTCGGTGAACGGTTTGCCGCTTCCGGTTGCGCTGGCGAAACTTCGCGGGCCGAGCTGGGACAGCGCATCGGCGTGACGCGGCAAACGATCGCCGCCATCGAACGCGGAAAATACTCGCCAACGCTCGAGGCGGCATTTCGCATCGCCGATGTCTTCAAAGTCGAGCTTCTGGAAGTATTCACCTGGGAAGCGAGCGGCGGAGTCATTGAGAACGGTCAAGCGCCCCAGGGTGAGCGGGACACCGGAACCAAAGTCGGCGATAATGGTTGTGCGCCCGGCAAGGCGGCTCGCCGGGTGTCCCGGCCTTTGACTCAGGGGACCGGGAAAGCGCGAAAACGAGTGCGCATTCCCCGCGCATGCCGTTAACGAGGAGGTCGGAAAAGGCAGAAGCCGAGGAGACCTCTGATGACCGGCTTGCGGCGTAGCACCGTCCCCTCGCTTCCACTCGCTATTGGATTTCTTATTGCTGTGAGCACGATTGGCTCCTCAGCGGCCAAGTCGCAGGAGGCAAATCCGGCTCCGTCGCCGCCCGCAGCCACGATCCGCACCACCACGCGCATGGTCACCCTCGAAGTTGTGGTCAAGGATCACAAGGGTCAGCACGTAACCGGACTCAAGCCGGAGGATTTTCAGCTCTTCGAGCACACACCGAGCAAGAGCAAGGAAATGCGCGAACAGAAGATCGCGGCGTTTCGTGAGGTTTCTGTCGCGGACCTGCCACGAAACGCCAGTTCCGAGGTAAATCCTGCGGCCGGGGTCTACACGAAT
>JASHVU010000384.1 GCA_030044455.1 Acidobacteriaceae bacterium
GGGACCTGGTCGGCTTGGGGCTTCTGGGGGCGAAACAGGTTTGCACAAAGCAGTAGCACCACCGAGCCCACCGAGGCGACCAGAAACGGCAGGCCTATATTTTGTTTGACAAAGAGCGGCAGGCAGATCGCACAGCCAGTTGTGAATTCGCGCCAACGCAGGCACGGCGATTTGGCCTGAGTGGAATCGAGCCGCCCGAGACACCAGACGGCGGCGAGAATGGCGAGGGCGCTGTCGCAGTCATAAGACGGAAACGGCAGGATGGAGTAAACGCCCAGAAAAATAAGCGGGACGGCTAGCAGAAGTGCGATTGCAAAGGCGAACCGGACCTGCCGGCGCAGCGACCGAAGCACGATGCGCCAAGTAAGGACAGTGCCGAAGCCACCCATGACGGCAGCGTAAAGAACGTGGTGAAAGAAGACGCGGCCGGAAAGGCGAATGATAGCGGCCTGGATGAGAAACGTGAGGGGCGCGTGAACGAACGGGAAATCGCGGTAGGGCATTTGCCCCAAGGCGATACGCATGGCGCTGTCGAGGGTGTAGCTCGCGTCCCAGAGAACTGCGACGTGGGCATTTTGCCAAATCACGACCGCGGCGGTGGCGAGAAAGAGACCTGCGGCAGCGGCGAGGCTGCGCAGTTGCCATCCTTCGCTGGGCGGGTGCGGGTGATGCGGCGACGGTATCTGTGGCGGCGTCATAGGCGCGGTTGGCTGACTCGAATCAACGTTATCAGAGCCCTTCAGTTGACACATATTATGTGCGCACGTATACTGTGTTAGTGAATATTACGCTTTCAATTGACAAGCAGATCGTCGAGCGCGCCCGCGAAAGGCTGCGCGCCGTCGGCAAAAGCGTGAATGAAGAGATTCGCGAGCACCTCAGAAAAGTGGCCGGCGACGACGATACTGCGGATAAAGACATCGAGTTCCTGCGACGCACGGCTGGCCAGGGAGATTCACGCGGCTGGAAATTCAATCGCGACGAGTTATACGAGGACCGAGTCAAGTGGCCGAGCAATCAGGAACCGGTAAAGTAGCCCGCACGTTCTTCGACACCAACGTTCTCGTTTACAGCGACGACGGCGCCTACCCAGCCAAACAAAACCAGGCCCTTAGTTTGATCCAGACGCATAGGCTTAACCGGACTGGCGTTGTCTCAATCCAGGTCCTGCAGGAGTACTTTGTCATTGCAACCGGAAAGCTCAGGTTGGATCCGCACTTTGTGAAGAGCAAGGTCGAGGTGTGGGCCAGATTTCAGGTTGTGGTCCCCGACGTTGCAGATATCCTTGCGGCAATCGACCTGCACAGGCTGAGCGGTATCTCGTACTGGGACGCTCTGATTCTTCGATGTGCAAAGCAGGCCGGAACGAGCGTTCTGCTCTCAGAAGACGTGCATCACGGCCAGGTGATCGACGGAATCCGCATCGTCAACCCATTCATCTAAGTACTGAATTTCGCGCTAGAATGAATCAGGCGATGATTCACCGCAATCCCAACTCGGCCCTCCTCTAGCGGCTCCCGCCGCATACATTCTTGCTGCGCCCGTTCACACTTTCACTTCTTTACTCTTTCAGTTTTACCGACAACCGGCCTGAGCAGGGCAGGAGCTGAACGATGATTGACCGCCTTGAACAAATGGAACACCGCTACAACGAGCTGCAGGGTCAGTTCGCGCTACCCGAGGTGTTGAGCGACCACGAGAAGTATCAGAAAACGGCTAAAGCGCTGCGCGAGATTGAGGCCCCGGTGGAGAAGTATCGCGAGTTGAAGCAGGTGCGGCAGGGCCTGGCCGATGCGCGCGCGATGCTCGATGAGAGCGATGCCGGAATTCGCCTGATGGCCGAGGAAGAGATTGCCGCGCTGGAGCCGCGGCAAGCGGCGATTGAAGAGGAGCTGAAGCTGCTGCTGCTTCCCAAAGATCCCAACGACGAGAAAAACGTAATTCTGGAGATTCGCGCCGGCACGGGCGGGGACGAGGCGTCGCTGTTTGCCGCCGAGATCTTCCGCATGTACACGCGCTTTGCCGAGCAGCATCGCTGGAAGGTGGAGGTGATGTCGCTTTCAGAGAGCGGCGTGGGCGGCTACAAGGAAGTGATTGCCATCATCGAAGGCGAGCGGGTGTTTTCGCAGCTCAAGTGGGAGAGCGGCGTGCATCGCGTACAGCGCGTTCCCGAGACTGAGACGCAGGGACGCGTTCATACTTCGGCAATTACGGTGGCGGTGCTGCCCGAGGCCGAGGAAGTGGACATCAAGATTGAGGCCAAGGACCTGCGCATCGATACGTTCTGCTCGTCGGGACCTGGCGGGCAGTCGGTGAACACAACTTACTCGGCGGTGCGCATTACGCACCTGCCTACGGGCACGGTGGTGAGCTGCCAGGACGAGAAGTCGCAGATCAAGAACCGCGAGAAAGGCATGCGCGTGCTGCGTTCGCGGCTATACGAAATGGAGATGGAGAAGCAGAACGCGGAGCTGGCGGCGGCGCGCAAATCGCAGGTGGGTTCGGGCGATCGCAGCGAGAAGATCCGCACCTACAACTTTCCGCAGAATCGACTTACCGATCATCGCATCGGGCTCACGCTGCACCAGCTCGACCTCATCATGGAGGGGCGCCTACAACCGGTGGTAGATGCGCTGGTTGCCCACTTCCAGGCTGAGCAGCTCAAGGGCGGCGACGACAGCGCGTATCAGGCGGCTTAAAAACGCGATGCCAACTTTTTCAAGTTACGTGGCGGGCGGCGCGGTGAGGTTGCAGTTGGGGCCGCACAGCGACAGCGCGCGGCGTGACGCAGAAACTCTGCTCATGCACCTGCTGGGAAAGGATCGCGCGTGGATGCTGGCACACGCAGATGACGAGCTCGGGTATGAATGCGCGGAGCAGTATATCGCGCTGCTCGAACGGCGATTCGCCGGCGAGCCGATGCAATACATCTTTGGCGAAGCGGAGTTTTACCGGCTGCCGTTCCGGGTCACACGCGATGTGCTGATCCCCCGGCCTGAGACCGAGCACGTAGTTGAGAAGGTGCTGGAGCTGGCTGCGAAGTTTTCGAATCCGCGCATTGTGGATGTAGGAACCGGCTCCGGCGCGATTGCGGTTGCGTTGGCGCATGAGCTCCCGGACGCGATGGTGACGGCGACGGAGCTTTCTGCTGCGGCCTTAAACGTTGCGCGAGAGAATGCGCAGCGGAACGGCGTGGCGGAACGCGTTCGGTTTTTGGAGGGCGATCTGCTCGAACCGGTTGCCAGCGAGCAATTCGACATTGTGGTTTCGAATCCGCCTTATGTGTCTATGGGCGATCGCGGATCGTTGGCGGTCGAAGTGCGGGACTACGAGCCTGAACAGGCTCTCTTCGCCGGCGCGGATGGACTGGATATGTATGAACGGCTTATTCCGTGGGCTTATAATTTGCTCGCTCCAGGCGGAACCCTGGTTCTTGAGATCGGCCACGGACAGGAACCGCCAGTAGGCGCGCTGCTGGGTGAAGCGGGGTTCGACAATATCGAGTTCTCTCCCGACCTGCAGGGAATTCCACGCGTGGCCTGCGCGCGACGAAAATAGACGAGCGAATCGTCAGTCCGCGCGGCCGGTTTTGCTGAGCTCTTTGTAGAAGCCGAGGTCGCGGCTGGTGAGACTCTTAGTGATATACGCGATCTGGCCATAGTGCAGGCCGAAGTGCTCCACAACCTGGTAAACCGCGTCGAGACCGTGAACGTGATAGCCCTGGATTTCATAAGGCGCCAGTAGCTCGTCAATCGTAAGTCGATCGAGCACCTGCGCGGCGCGTTCTAAGGTTGCGCCGAGTTTTGCCAGCAGTTCCGCGGCCGTCAATCCGCCTTCGGCAGCGAACTCCGCGGGGCGGTTGCGCTTGTCTTCGTCGCGATTGAACGAGTCGACAAGCCACTGGGTGACATTTCCGTTCAAGTGGAGAATGAGGTTGCCAATGCTGTTGCTGGCCGGGTTGGGCCGCCACCAGACCTGCACATCAGTAAGCGATTCAACGCTCTGGCGAAGGCGGGGCCAATACTGGCCGAGGAGTTTCTGCCGCGAGAACTCGAGAAACTTCGACGCAAGTTGGGAATCAGCGCTGGACAACGCATACCTCCTGCTGAACGAGCGACTACGGCACAATCGAGGCCTCGCCGGTTTTAGCGTTGAACTGCCAGGGATGCGGCGGGGGCAACTTCATTTCATCGCCGCTGATTTCCAGAGGCATCCATAGGTAGCGGGAGTCCCACAGCGCGCTCGGCTTCCAGATGTCGCCCATAAAGATGACGGTGGTTTTCTTTGTGCCCACGACTTTGACCAGCATGGTGGACTGCGATTGGTAGTTGTTTGCCTCAGTTGGCGCGAGATCCCTGAACTCGGTCCACGGGCCAGCCAGCGACGGCGCGGTCGCGTAGACGTTGGGATTCGGACGCCAACCGGTCATGTGCGATCCGACGACGTAATAGAGACTGCCCGCATGCACCAGCGCACCGCCCTCGAGTGGAGCAGGAATGAACGCAGTCTTCTCGACGTTCATGTAGTCATTGGTCAATCTGGCAATGAAGAAACCTTTTGTGGGACGCGACTCGAAGATGAGGTAGGCTGAACCGTCGTCGTCAACAAACTGCCCGATATCCCGGCTCTCCTGGTCGAGCGGACGAAAGCTCTTCACGTAGTGGTAATCGCCATCGATTCGGTCGCTGACGGCGATCATGACGCGGGCGAACTTGTAGCGCGCATCGTCGAGGTGAGCATAGAGGACGAACTGATGGGTGTGCGGATTGGGGTAGACCTTGGGCCGCTCCAGCACCCAATGCGGGCCCAGGTGTTCGGGGTCGCTGAGCACCAGCACCTGGCGACGAAACTTCCAGTGGACGAGATCGCGCGACGAGTAGCAGGCGACGTAGCGCTTTTCAGGTTCGTTGGAGGGCGTGCGGTCTTCGCCAAACCAGTAGTAATCGCCGTGCCAAAGGGTGATGCCCCCACCGTGCGCCTGAATGCGCTGGCCACGATCATCGGTCCATGGATCGCCGGGCTTGACGATACCCGATGCCGCGCAGAAAGGAGCGCCGGCGAGCGAAACAATCAGCAAGGCGGCCGAGATCGAAACTCTCTTCATGAAGCCCTTTGATAAGACAAGCAGGGGCCGGTCGGGATTACACCAACTCGTAACCGGCAAACCAGTAACCGATTTCGAAGGCCGCGGTCTCATCACCGTCAGATCCGTGGATGGCGTTCTCCTGAATGGAGCCGGCGAATTTCTTGCGGATGGCGCCCTCGTCGGCGTTGGCTGGATTGGTGGCGCCCATCAGCTTGCACAAGTCCGCTATCGCATTATCCTTTTCCAAGACCAGCAAATAAAGCGGGCCTGAGGCCATGAATGCGCAGAGGTCTTTGAAGAAAGGCCGTGCGGCGTGGACGGCGTAAAAGCCCTCGGCCTGCTTAACTGAGATGGACTGCTTTTTGATGGAGACGAGGCGGAAGCCGGCTTTTTGAATTTCGGCCAGAATGGCGCCGGTGTAACCGTTGCGAACTGCGTCGGGCTTGATGATGCTGAAAGTGCGTTGCGACACTAAAAATTGCTCCTATCGGGGTTATGACCCTTTTCAATTGTAACGGCCTCAATTGAGGGTAGCGGAACCTGAGAGCAGCCTGGCAGCGCATGAATCTGGTAGAGTTTCGGGATGAAATCCTCCGCCTCCTCCGCCCGTTTTTTCAGCTTACTTGCCCTGGCGGTTACATTTACCTGCGCGTCTTCATTTTGCCAAAACGCCGCTCCTCAAGCGGGAACGAGCCCGGAAGCTGGGCCGGAGTTGCGGGTATTCGATCCCACGTTGATTGACACCTCAGTCAATCCCTGCGAGAACTTTTATCGTTTCAGCTGCAACAAGTGGTTTCAGCGCAATCCGCTGCCTGCCGATCAGGCTGCATACGGTCGATTCATTGAGCTTTACGAGATCAACCGCCAGCACCTGCGAGAAAT
>JASHVU010000385.1 GCA_030044455.1 Acidobacteriaceae bacterium
GCGATGCCGGTAACGTAGTTTCAGAGGACTAACGACCGATAACTCTCGACATCAACCGGACTTACGACGCAGCCGCTGAATGAGCGTAAACCGGCTGAACTCGCCATATCAGTACATGTGATGGAACCGTCCGCGAGTTCGCTGTTGCTGAGATTTCTTAATGAAACAGATGAGCGACGCTTACCGCATACAGCGAGTGATGGCTCAGGATATAGAGTATGCGGTGATCGGCGCCGCCGAACACCAGGTCGATGGGCCTTTCAGGCACGTCAATTTTGCCCAGGAGTTTTGCGTCAGCTGAATAAACCAGTACCTGGCCGGCAGCAATATACACTCGGCCATCGGGGCCGGCGGCAACACTTTCACCGCCGGTTTCGCTGAACTGTTTGAGGTCGTCGATCGAGCCCGATGCGCTGACAGTTCCTTTGAAGGTTTTCTGTGCATTTTCGGCCGTCACGTAAAAAGGCTCACCGGGTTTGGCTGAGGCCAGCCCGAAACTGCGCAGCAGGTCGGCCATCTTGGTTCCCCACTCCATGCGTCCGGCCACAAAATCTTCACCGGCGGAAATGTACGCGCTGCCGTCAGCAGACACATACTGCTCGGGGCGCGTGCTCGTGAAATCGTTCATATCGAATACGCTCGTGGGCAGAAAGGCGGTTGCCCCAGGCTGTTGAGCTGACTGGCCTGGCTCGATAAGAGCGATGCGCGCCTCAGGCACGCCGGGCGCGAATGAATACACCAGGCCCTTGCCGCTGCGCGAAACCACGAGCAGATTACCGCTCTTGTCGTAGGCAAGGTCTTCGGGTTCGAGCGCGTTGCTGCTGACTAAAACGGCTTCTTTGTTCCGAGCGTCCCATTTGTAGATTCGCTGCCAGTGCGTGTCGACAAAATAAAGCGCGCCGGTTGCGTCGACAGTGGCGCCGGAGATGGAGTAGAAGCCGTCGGCGAGCTTCCTCACCGCATCGGCAGGCACAAGCGGCGCTGGCTCATCGGACGAGGCCGCCTCAGGTTTCCCCGGCACCTCGAGCGAAGCAAACTCCCGGGCGCGCACTTCGGCGTGATGCGTGGCGTCGAAAACGGAATTATCGAAGGACACTTTGCTGTTGCTGTCGACATGCAGGTTGCGGAAATGAATACCCGTCGACTCGGAGACACTCACCGCGTAGGGGAAAGGCTGGAACATGCTGATGACCCGGTACCCGTGATAGTTGGCAACGGTGACGTTGTGCGAGCGGGCAATCTCAATTGGCAGTGCGCTGCCGCTTTCGCCGCGCTCCTCCTCGGTTTGCAGCGCATCGAGCTCCCAGTTTTCGACGCCGTCAAGGCGAATCTCGTTGCGCACATGGTGCTCGCACGAGAGCTCGTAGACAAACCCGGGCGTGGACGTGTTCGACACAAGCAGTCCCGCCTGCGCAAAGGTGCTCGGAGTCCAGATGTCCGCAAATGTGCCGCCACCGCCGTCAGTAATCCAAAGACTAGGGTACTGCGCATCCCAGCGGTAGCGCGGATTGGGATCCGCCGAGTGATTGCCGTTGTAAGGATTCATGCGCGTGCCGTCGGCAGCGTTGGTGCCGTGACCGCCGAGAAATCGAACGTCGTCCATCAGCGAGTCGGCGCCGGCCATCCACAATGCGCCTACTGCTCGATCGTTGGCGCCGCCGGTAAACAGCCCGATACCGGTGACGATGTTGTGTCCGCCTTTGGGTGCTTCAATCAATGGCATCGGAGCGCCCACGCCCATAAAGCCGGGGCTCTCATCCTTGAGGTCGAATTGGGTCATGCTGGGATGCAAGCCGATGAGCACGGTGTCCGGACGAAGATGAAGAGTGCCTGTAACCAGATAGCGGCCCATGGGAATGTAGAGAACCGGATGCTCGTCGATGGCCTTCTGGATAGCCGCAGTGTCGTCGCTAACGCCATCGCCCCTTACACTGAGCGTAAGCAGATTCACCCACTCCGAAGCTGGAGGCAGTGCGCGAATGGCGTTTGGCGGCGCGGCGGGAAGTTCGCTCACCGCGTGCGCATCAAAGTTCGTCTCAATGCTGCCCCAGTCGGACGAGCCTTTGAGCGTGAGCCCGTGAGAGAACGACTTGACCACGTAGCTCTCGCCGGGAGCGCCGAAGCTGCGTCCGCTCTCGCGCATCAGGGCGAAGACTTTCACGCCGCTGCAGGCGATGTCTTCAAGGTTGATCTCGGTGCGGTTGTTATTTTCGTTTCCGAATTCGATTGCAGGACCGGAGATCTGCTCGAAGCGCGAGCGCGCAACCCAGAGTTCTTCTGAATATCCGGGATCAATCGAAATGACCTGAGGCACGTTACGGAAGCGGTCGTTGATGAGCGTGAGCCCGGCCTCGTGCTCCGCGATGGCAGCCTTGCTTTGCCCCTCAAAGCTTGAGTCAATCAGCGTGAACTGCCATCCCGGCGACGGGCGGATGGTCACGATGCCGTACTGGCCGCCGTGGAAATGCAGGTCCTCGGCCTCGTTGCCGATGTCTTTGAGCGCGGCCAGACCGGAACCGATCCAGAAATCCATGTGCGCAAGGTAGCAATGCTGCGCCACGTGGAACCGGATTGCCACAGCACCCGGGTTTCCCTGCCCCATCTCGAAGTCGACATTGCTCATTGCCGAGTAGAAGGTGCCGGGATTCGCATCAGGCACCTGCGCGTTGGGAGGCACGGTGCCAGCAATGGGCTGGGAGGGCCGGCCGGTTTGAAAATCGATTCTCGGCGCCGGACGCATGCGGCCGCCCGCGAACAGAAACATGTATCCGAGTTCCTGATATCCGGGAGTATTGTC
Organism: Acidobacteriaceae bacterium; assembly: GCA_030044455.1. GTDB lineage: Bacteria > Acidobacteriota > Terriglobia > Terriglobales > Acidobacteriaceae > Telmatobacter. The sequence continues at coordinate 2,798 of JASHVU010000385.1, forward strand.
GGCCAGCACAAAAACAGG
>JASHVU010000386.1 GCA_030044455.1 Acidobacteriaceae bacterium
CACACAAGCAACGAACGATTTCCGCTCTCTCAAGCCGAACATCTGGTGGGCCAGCCTGGGTGCGCGAGAGGGGAAGATTCAAGTTCGCGCAGAGGCCGACGCGGACGTTGCCGTGCGCGCCTCCCTGCACAACGACGTAGTCTGCTTGAGCCTCTATAACTACTGGTCCTATCCCGACTTGGTCTGGGGCAACTACACCGGCCCGGGGGCGCTTCCCGCCGGTACCACGCTGGAGTCGTATGTGTTACTCGGTCATCGACGGGACAATAACTCATGAAGCACCCTTAAGGAATCTCTGATCAAGTACGGAAAGTCCGATCCAGTTGCCGTTTTGAAAGGGCACGGCTTCAGCCGTGCCGAAAAGGCAGGCAAAATGAATGGGGCTTTAGCCCCCGAAGACAGGTCCCGCGACTTAATCAGTGCTTCCTTAACAGTCCCGACATGGCTTTCACTGCAGCTAGAGTACTCCCGTTTCCAGGAACACCGACTCCGCGGATGCGCCTTCTGACAGAAGCTTCCTGGCGGTCTTCTCCTTGCGGACCTGATCGAGAGCGCAATGGACGACTTCGCCTGCTATCTTGTCCGGAAGAATTACAACGCCGTCGATGTCGCCAAAGACCACATCGCCGGAACGGACGGTGACATTGCCCATATTGAGCGTGTTTCTGAAGTCAACAACGGCGCCTCGTCCACGCTGATCCTGCGCGAAAGACCCGTAGCAGAAGACGGGGAAATCCATTGCCAGAATTGCGTTGGTGTCGCGAGTATAACCAGCAAGCACAGCGCCAGCAGCGCCGTGCGCCCGCGCAGCCGTGCTCATCAGTTCGCCCCACAGCGCATATGCCGGCGATGCGCCGGCGGCAATATAGACCTCATGTTGCCTGAGCGAATCCAGGGCCTTCAGCATCTTGCCAAATGGCGGGTCGGTGAATTGGTCCACATCCTGCTCAAGCACTGTCATGGCGCGTCCGCAGACGATCATATGCGGGCGCAAGGGCCGGCATTCCGGCGGCAGAAACTGATGGTGGTAACCGTTGAGATCGAGCACATCGCCGATAATGGCCGTGAACAGCTGCTCCCGCATCAGCTTAAACAGTTCCGCATCGTTCGTCCATTTCATGGTGTGCCTCGATGATGGTCCAATCTTCAACTATAGCTAAACGTAAAATCCGGCGCGGCGACGCACGATTCCGGGATGCTTTTCAAGTTCCTCTTCAACCAAGTCGAAACCCAGGCCGGGCTCGCTGCTCAAATGAAAGTACCCATCGCTGACGGGCAGCGGCTTATCGAGGATCGCGTCGCGCCAGGGTACGTCTGTCATCATGAACTCCTGGCGGAAGAAGTTCGGGATGGCAGACATTACGTGTGCAGATGCAATGGTTGAGATGGGACCATTCGGGTTGTGTGGAGCAACAGGAACGTTGTAAGTTTCGCAGAGATTCGCGATCTTCTTCATCTCGCTTACGCCTCCGCACCGGGTGATGTCGGGCATAAGGAAGTCCGCTGCATGAAGTTCGAGGATGGGACGCGCCATGAAACGCGAATGCATTCGCTCGCCCACGCATACCGGCAGTGAAATTTGCCGGCGGATTTCCGCGATTTCGCGCGGAAACTCCGGGCCAGCGGGTTCCTCGTACCACATGCAGTTGATCTTTGCTTCGGCAATGCGATGCGCCATCTCCACGGCGGTAGGACCGTTGAGCAGGGCGTGAGTTTCGACGGCTACAGGGAAGTCCGGGCCGAGCGCCTCCTGCACGGCGGTCAATCGATCGATCGCCTTGGTTTTCTGCTCTTCGCTCAGGCTTAGATTTTCCGCGAGGTCTTCGCCGTACCAGTAGTTCACATGAGCGAACGGGTCCATCTTGCAGGCCGTAAATCCGCGGCCTTTCATTACACGCGCCTGGCTGGCATACTCCTCAGGCTCTCCACTGCCGCCGAGGAACCAATAGTTTGCATATAGCCTGATACGCTGGCGATACGCTCCGCCCAGAAGCTGATACACAGGCATCCCCGCGCGCTTGCCGGCGATATCCCACAGCGCAATATCGATGGCGCTGATGGCGCTCAGCACCGGGCCGGCCTGGCCGATCCAGTTGAAGTCGCGATAGAGCTTGGTCCAGATGTAGTCGATTCTGGAAGGGTCTTCGCCGACAATCACTGCGCCGGCATGACGGCATGCTTCCAGAACAACCGGGCTGCCTGGCCAGCTTGTCCCTTCACCAACTCCGCTGATTCCTTCATCGGAGATGATTTTCAGGATGACCCAGTTATATTTAATTCCTTCCACCAGCCAGGTCTTGACTTCAGCGATCCGCATCGATTCATCTCACCTTCGTCGCACCATCGGCCACCGAATCGATCATAAGGCGACACTCCGTGAAGAGCCGTATAGAAAAACTTCTCTGCGATCCGAAAATCGGTGCGTCCGCTGCGGGCGCAGAGGAATATCGGTCAGAAGGTCAGTTTCAACCCACTCTGCATAACCCGCGGCGCGCCAAAAATCACGATAATGGTGCCTTCAATACCTCCCGTGTTAGTACCGCCGGGCCCGATCTGGTTGGTCGCGTTTGATGTGCTGAAGTTAGGATGATTGAACGCATTGATCATTTACCAGCGGAACTGCAGCGTGCACTTCTCAAAGATCTCTCAGTCCTTGTCTAGTACCGCGTCGATATCATTGTAAGGCGGGCCACGCATAATATCCGTGCCGGTGTCGCCTGGAGCCTGTTATCAACTTTCCCGCAGGCGTCGCTGTGAGCGAACATTGCGCGGGAACCGGGGCTCCAATGCACCCTTTTGCGCATTGGGGTGGAACAAAGTATGGCGCAATTTGCGCCGCAACTCCGGGCACCGAACGGTTGTTCTTTGCAGATTTGGGTTGAAGCCGGAGGGCTGGTGCCATTTTTTCCCGATTTCGTCGTCGCTCGTCGCTAGCAGACGCCCGGTATCCACCTCACGAAACAAAAATCATTGCGCGGGGACCCGGCTATGCGTCGCCCCTCGCTTCTAGAACTCGGCAGAATTGGCTCCCAGCGACGCCCACGCGAAAGTAATAACAAGCTCTAAGGAATCTCTGATCAAGTACGGAAAGTCCGATCCAGTTGCCGTTTTGAAAGGGCACGGCTTCAGCCGTGCCGAAAAGGCAGGCAAAATGAATGGGGCTTTAGCCCCCGAAGACAGGTCCCGCGACTTAATCAGTGCTTCCCTAAGGGTGGAACACGGCCTGCACTTCAATCGATGGGCAATCGCATCTCGTCATTTGTCGTATTGGATTCGCGGAGAGCATAATCATCCGTTAATGAATCGTG
>JASHVU010000387.1 GCA_030044455.1 Acidobacteriaceae bacterium
GGCGGCTATCCCGGCGGCGGAGGACAAAGACCCACCCGGCAGGAGCAGGTTGACGGCAGGAAGATCATGGAAGATCTCGCCACACGTACCGGCGCACGCTGGTTCGAAGCCAAAAAGAAAGACGCTCTCGAAGACATTTACAACCAGATCGCCCAGGAGCTCCACGGCCAATATCTGCTCAGCTACACGCCCGACAAGACAGAAGACGACGGCGCGTACCACAAGATCGCTCTCAAAGCGAAAAAAGACGACTACATCGTGATCACCCGCGACGGCTACTACGCGCCGGGGGGCAACTCAAACTAAAACTCTCATCTAAGCTGACCGTCACCAGTGCCATGAATTCGCACTGGTGCGCACTCAAGTATCCTGCTCTGCATGAGTGCTGGCCATGATTCGGCGTCCCGTAGGGAGGCCAGGATATTTGCCCAGCACGAGTTCGCGAACGCGAACGCAGTGCTGGGTAGGCCGGCAGTGATGAAAGGAAGCCCCGTAGGGGCGGCGCGAGCAGTCTGGTTCTTTTTAGGGTGCAGCCATTGGCCGCGCCCCTCGTGTTTCGGGTCCTCCCGGTTACTTGTTGGTGTGAACCGCGCCCAAACTATCCTCAAGCGCTGCCCGCGCCGCGGCAATCCGCGCCGTCAGCAGCCGGAAGCGCGAACACCAAATGGATTCACTTTTTATCTTCCCTCCCATCCTGCGCCATTCAAGACATTCTCGAACTCCCAGCCGCGCTCCTCGAATCATTCGGCGAATGTGCATCATTCCAGACACAACGGTCGCCAGGTTTCCCAGTTTGTCTGCTATCCGAACGGAATCGGGGAACGCGCACGCAGCCCCTCACTGGAAACACGCTTGACAAACTGCGTCGCTTCTTCTATAGCTGGCTATAGGAAGGCAAATGCGCACCCACACCAATGACCGTCTCAAAGGCTCTCTCGACCTGTTGGTGCTGAAGACCCTGGCTTCGCAGGGCAGAATGCACGGATATGCGATCACTCTCCGCATCGAGCAGATTTCCGCGAATGTTCTTCGTCTTGAGGAAGGATCGCTTTACCCCGCACTTCACCGCATGACCAAGGCTGGGTGGCTCAAGTCAGAGTGGGGCGCTTCAGAAAGCAATCGGCGCGCCCGCTACTACTCGATCACCGCAGCCGGGCGCAGGCAGTTGGCAGAGGAAGCCAAGGAGTGGTCCCAGCTGACTGAAGCCGTGGCGCGCGTGCTGAGTTTGGCATAGCAAGGAGCTTGCAGTGAGTTGGTTGAATCGATTCTCGAATCTGTTCCGGCGCAGTCGAGTGGACGAAGAACTCGAAGAAGAGTTCGAGTTCCACCTGCAATCGCGCACCCGCGACAACCTCAGCGCCGGCATGAACGCCGAAGCAGCGCAACACGATGCCAAAAGACGATTCGGCAACGCCACGCTGGCAAAGGAACGCGCCCACGAAATGAACATCGTCATGCCGATCGAATCCATCGGCCGCGATCTACGCTACGCTTTCCGGAGTCTGCGTAAATCCCCGGGGTTCACGACCGTGGCCCTCCTGACCCTGGCGCTCGGCTTTGGCGCCAACACGGCTGTATTCACGGTCGTGAACAGCGTCCTGCTGCGTCCACTTCCATTTCCTGAACCAGGGCGGCTTTTTCTGATCTCCTATCAACCGAAGCAGGGTATGTTTGGAAATCAGCCCGGTCTATCCGACAAGGATTATCTCGAGTACGAGAAGCATAATCAGGCGTTTGAGCAGATCGCAACCTTCGGCGAAGACTCCGCTACATTGACTGGAGCAGGAGACGCAGCGCGCGTGCCCACCGCCATGGTGACGTCCAGCTTTTTCCCTGTGCTGCAGGTCAACCCTGCCATTGGGCGGGCGTTTTTGCCTGAAGAACAACGTCGGGGCAGCAATCGTGTTGTCGTGCTCAGCGACAAGATCTGGCGCAGCCGGTTCGGCGCAGATCAGAATATTCTGGGAAGAAGGATCGCTCCCGACGGCGATCAATACAGCGTAGTCGGCGTCATGCCTGCTGGTTTTGCGTTTCCCCGTGAAGCTGAAATATGGCTGCCTTTGGAAGTGGGAGGCGACCCGAACAACAGCTACATGCGTCCGGTCGTAGGCCGGCTTCGACCCTCGGTCTCGCGTCAGCAGGCATTGGCTGAATTAGAGTCCTTCATGAGGCATCTGCCGGGCGAACATGGATCGAGTCAGGAAGACATGGTTGCCGAGATCCTCCCGCTCAAGGACCTGCTCGTCGCGAACATTCGGAAGTCGCTATTAATCTTCATGGGTGCGGTCGCATTTGTGTTGCTCATCGCATGCGCCAACGTCGCCAATCTGATGCTGATGAGAGGAACAGCGAGGCAACGCGAAATCGCGGTTCGCAACGCGCTGGGCGCCAGCCGCGGCCGCGTCATCCGTCAACTGCTCACCGAAAGCATGCTGCTATCGTTGAGCGGCTCTATTGCCGGAGTGATTCTCGCAATCTTCGGCGTGCGGGTTCTGCTCGCCATTGCGCCCGCCGCCAGAGTTCCCCGCATTGATGAGATTCATATCGATGCCGGCGTACTCGCGTTCGCACTTGCGCTTGGCGCATTCATGGGCGTGTTGTTCGGTTTCGCACCCGCTCTGAAGTCGACTGGAACACGGGTGCGCGACTTCCTCAGTCTGAGCGGGCCCACTGTGACAGCACGCCGGCAAAGCCTGCGCGGAGCCCTTGTAGTTTCTGAGATTGCGCTGGCGCTGATACTGCTGACCGGCGCTGGCCTGATGCTGAAGAGCTTCATGCGCATGCGTGCGGTCGATCCAGGTTTCCGAACAGAAAACATTGTCACCATGACGGTTGACCTGCCTGATGCAACCTACAAAACCGCAACGTCAATTCAAGCGTTTCACACCAGCATCCTCTCGAAACTTTCGAATCTCCCCGGAGTCACCGCCGCCGCAGCGGTGAACTGGATGCCGTTTCAGCCGGCACTCGTGCAGGGAGACTTTCACCTCGAGGGCGGGCGCAAACTTCCTCCCGACTATATGGTGGCGAAACCTGCCGTCAGCCCGGACTATTTCCGCGTCATGGGAATTCGATTGCTGAAAGGAAGAGGATTTACTGATCAGGACAATAGCGCCGCTCCAGGCGTCGCGATCATCACTCAATCAGTAGCGCGAACGCTTTGGCCCGGACAGAATCCTCTCGGCAGAACCATCACCATGGAAGACAACCCTCAGCCGAAAGATTGGCTGCGAATCGTCGGCATCGTCGACGACATCCGGCAACAGAGCCTGACCGAACAGCCTCTGCCTGCCATCTACCAGCCGTATCAACAGGTAACCCGGCCGTTCTTCCTGAGCCACATGAGTTTTGTGGTTCGTACCGCAGAAAAACCGCAGCCCATTGTCGCCGCCATGCGCGCAACGCTCGCAAGCGTGGATAAGAACCAGCCGGGCTCGATCGCTCCCATGACTGACCTGATTGACGCAACCACTGCGGAAACCGGCTTCCAGACGCGCCTGATTTCAGCCTTCTCTATTCTGGCCTTGTTGCTGGCCGCAATCGGTATTTATGGCGTGCTTGCGTACGCTGTTTCTGAACGCACCCGCGAGATTGGAATCCGCATGGCCTTGGGCGCAAAGAAAAGCGACGTCAAAATCATGGTTTTAAAACGCACGCTGTTGCTGGTTGGGGCTGGCGTGGCTCTGGGAGGAATCGGGGCTCTGGCGCTCACTCGGGTCCTCGGAAAGCTGCTGTTCGAAGTTAAGCCCACCGACCCGGCCACGTTTCTATCCGTCGCGGCGGTTCTCGCATTGACGGCGATCATTGCTGGATCGCTGCCCGCTCAGCGCGCCACCAGAGTCGATCCTGTCCTGGCCCTCCGTTCAGAATAGTCCCCGCCCAAATCGGCGCGAGCTCTCACCGGTGGCCGGACGCATCGAATTCGGCAACCGCAGGTTCGAAAAGAGAGGGGCGCGGCCATCGGCCGCACCCCCATGCTTCCGGCTATCGCCGGCGTTACTTGTTGGTGTGAACCGTGCCCAAGCTATCTTCAAGCGCTGCCTGCGCCGCGGCCAATCGCGCCGTCAGCAGCCGGAACGGCGAGCAGGAGACGTAGTTCAGACCAATCCGGTGGCAGAACTTTACGCTCTCTGGATCGCCGCCATGCTCACCGCAGATGCCCACCTTGAGGTTGGCCCGGGTGTTACGTCCCTTGGCCACAGCGCCCTTCACCAGTTGGCCTACGCCGGCCTGGTCGAGAGTGGAGAAGGGATCCTGCTTGAAGATGCCGGCCTTGATGTACGCTGGCAGGAAGCTGTTGATGTCGTCCCTCGAAATTCCAAAGGTCGTTTGCGTTAGGTCGTTGGTCCCGAAGCTGAAGAACTCCGCCTCTTCGGCGATCTGGTCGGCGGTCAGGGCTGCGCGCGGCAGCTCAATCATGGTTCCCACCATGTATTCCACCTTCGCACCCTTCTCTTTGAAGATCTCTTCCGCAAT
>JASHVU010000388.1 GCA_030044455.1 Acidobacteriaceae bacterium
TTTGTCCCAACAACGCCGGCCAGGCGGGTTCGATCGCTTGCCCCATCTTCCGCGCCGCGCTTGCCGTCAATCCGGTTTCAGGGGACACCTTTGCCTGGAGTGTGGACGTCAACAACCAGGACCAGGGTCTGTGGCAGGACCAGTGCCAAAGCAGCGGGAACACGTGCGGTAGTTCCACCCTTACGTTTGCAAAGCAATGGAACACCACGCTGCTCGAGGTCAGCAATAGTGAGGGAGCCGCGACCATCCTCAACGGCAATTACGATCTGGCGCTTGCGGCAGTGCCGTCCGAACAAGACACGCTGGTGCTGGCCGGCGAAAACGACCTGTGGAAGTGCAGCCTGGCCATGGGGTGCGAGTGGCGCAACACCACCAACTCCACCAGCTGCATGAGCGCTCAGGTCGCCGAATTCCAGCATGCGCTGGCTTGGAACGCCGTAAATCCTGAAGAGATTCTGCTTGGCAACGACGGCGGGCTGTGGCGTTCGATGGACGCGATCGGCGAAAGCGGTGCTGCCTGCAACTCCTCTGACGCAAGCCACTTCCAGAATTTGAATTCCAGCCTGGGCTCGCTGGCCGAGGTGGAGAGCATGTCGGCGATCGGCAGCTCGCCCTATACCATGATGGCCGGGCTGGGGGTAAACGGAACCGCCGGCGTGAAGAGCGGCTCGGCAACTGCCGACTGGCCGCAGATTCTCTCCGGCTACGGCGGTCCGGTCGCGATCGACCCAACCAATCCCGATAACTGGTACGTGAACGCAAGCTCCGGCGTAAATATTTATCTCTGTTCGCAATCGGCGTCGTGCACGCCGGCGGACTTCGGCACCAGCCCGGTGGTGACCGACGGCGACGTGAGCCAGGACGGCCAAGGCATGAGTTCGCCTGCGCCGTTCCTCGTCGATCCGCTCGATGCATCGCAACTGCTCATCGCCACTTGCCGGCTGTGGCGCGGCCCGGCGTCTGGCTCCAGCTGGAGCCCTTCTAACGCGGTTACTCCCATCCTGGATAGCGGCGCAGACGCCTTTCCCTGCGCCGGCGACGCGCTCATTCGCTCGATGGCCGCGATGGCACTCACTGGCGGCAGCGAGATGGTTTACCTGGGAATGTACGGCTCGGCCAACGGCGGCGCGAACCTGCCGGGCCACGTGCTGAGCGTTCAAATCAATCCGGGTTCGAGCGGTCCGGCGGTCCTAAGCGATCTCACGCTCAACCCGGTCGTGAACGACACCAATTCGCTCAACCATTTTGGATACGACATATCGAGTCTCTTCATCGATCCCCACGACTCGAGCGGCAACACGGTGTACGTGACGGTTGCAGCCTTTCAATCGAGCGGCGAGCACGTGAAGACCATTTATCGCTCGATTGACGGCGGAGCCCACTGGAGCGACCTCACGTTGAACCTGCCCGATGTGCCCGTCAATAGCGTTGTCGTCGATCCCAACAGCGCCAACACGGTGTACCTGGCCACTGACCAGGGCGTTTTCATCACTCTGGACCCGGCAAGCTGCGCGCAGTCAGCCTCAGCCTGCTGGTCACCGTTCGGATCGGGCCTTCCCGCAGCGCCGGTGGTTGCCTTGAGTGCCGCGCCCCTGGGCAGCAACACGCCGGTTCTGGCGGCAGCTACCTTCGGCCGCGGAATCTTCGCCACCCCTCTGTTTTCAGCAAGTACGGGAATCACCGCCGCCCTCGCGTCGCCCGAAGAGCTGACCTTCGCCAGCCTGGCGGTGGGCACCTCCAGCGCCGCGCAAACAGTGACGATCGAGAATACAGGCTCTCTCGCTCTGGCGCCATCCTCGATCGCCGTGGCCGGCGACTTTATCGAAATCGACAACTGCGTCAATCAATCCATCCCGTCCGGCGGCAGCTGCACCATCCAGGTCGAGTTCATTCCATCGGAGATTGGGACGCGCAGCGGCTCACTGACTTTCTACGCCAACCTGTATGGCGGCCAGTTGCAGGTCAGCCTCAACGGAACCGGGGTTGCGAGCGGCACCGTCACCCTCTCGCCCAATCCGCTCAGCTTCGGGCAGGTCGAGATCGGCTCATCGCTTACGCTGCCGGTCACCGCCGCTAATGCCGCTTCCATCTCCGTTCCCATTACCGGCCTCACCATTACCGGTCCGTTTGCGATCACCACCAACGCATGCGGCACAACGGCTCTGGCCGCGAACACCGACTGCCAGATACAGGTCTCTTTCAATCCCACCGGGGCCGGCGCGGCCACCGGAACGCTCACCCTGGTCGACGGCGCCGGAACGCAAAACATCCAGCTAACCGGTACAGGCCTGGCCGCACCCACTGACACGCTGAGTCCCACTTCGCTCAGCTTTTCTGCCACGGTGGTTGGCCAGGCCTCGAGTCAACAAACCGTGACGCTCACCAACTCGGGCGGGGTTCCATTGACTTCGATCTCCGTTTCGGTTTCCAGCGGCTTTGCAGTGTCTAACAACTGCACCACCCAGCTTGCGGGGAATTCCTCGTGCTCGTTAGAGGTCGCTTTCGCGCCCGTCACCGCCGACAGCCAGAGCGGGGTGCTTACTGTCTCCGACATTCTTCGCACCCAGACTGTTGCTCTCTCCGGCACCGGCCTGGCGCCGGGAGTCATCTCCGTCTCTCCTGCCAGCCTCACGTTCACGAACCAGCAGTCCGGCGTGGCCAGCGCTCCCCAAACCGTCACCGTCACCAACACCGGCGGCGCACCCATCGCAAATCTCAACTTTGCGTTCGCTGGCGCGGCTGCGGCCAATTACTCGCTGGGCACCGTCACCTGCGGCGCATCTCTGGCTGCGAACGCAAACTGCACCGCGCAGGTCATCTTTACGCCTTCGGGTACGGGGCCGATCTCTGCCGCGCTCAACATCTCTTCGTCCACACTTGGCGTCCAGGCGGTCTCGATCCCACTCAATGGCGCCGGCGTAGTCTCCGGTGGGCTCACTGTTACTCCTTCAACGGTTACCTTTGGTGTGGCGAGCACGAACCAGTCAAGTTCCGCGCAATCTGTTACTGTGTCCAATTCAACTTCCAGCACTATTCCATCGTTGTCGCTTGCCGTTACCGGTCCCTTCTCGCTGAGCACAAATACCTGCGCCGGCAGCCTCTCTTCTGGCGCTGGCTGCAAGGCTTCGTTGGTCTTTTCTCCCACAGTTTCTGGCCCGGCCTCAGGTACTCTCACCATCAACTCTCCGGCGCTTGCTTTGCCGGTTACGGTTGCGCTTACAGGAACCGGCTTTACCTTCACCGTCAGCGCTCAGGGCACTTCAAGCCAGACCGTCGCCGCCGGACAGACTGCCGGCTACACGCTAGACCTCACTCCCAGCGGCGCTCAGGGAACATTCAGCCTGTCCTGCGGCACCTTGCCGCAATACGCGTCCTGCTCATTCAACCCCGCCCTCGAGACGCTGAATTCGGGCGTCGAAGGCAATGTGGCAGTAAACATTTCGACCGGCGAAGCCGCAAGCGCAAAGGTGGATCCGGCCGCCGGCTGGCGCGCCGCACCGCTCCTTTGCGGGCTCCTTCTGCTTCCATTCGCACTTGCGCGCAAGCGCAAACCGCTCCTTTTCGCCGTACTCGCCAGCGTTTTGGCCACCGGCGTCGCCGCCTGTACCAGCTCCGGTGGCGGAACAGGCGGCGGCGGAGGGGGCCAGGGGAACACCACCCCGCCTGGAACCTACACAATACCTGTGTCAGTGACGGCAAACGGAATGTCGCAGTCGGTCACGCTCACGCTGACAGTGGACTGAGGCGAGGTGGCTACCTTTCACTCACGCTGTTTCTCGCCAAACCGTCAACCGATATACTTGAGCTTCAAGAGCAGCCCCGGTGCGCGCAGGCCTTTTTTTGCGCCTCAGGAACAGGTCTCAATCAGCGCATGACCGCAAAAGTAACCGTAGAAGACGTGGAACGTGTGGCCGAGCTGGCTCATCTCGAGCTCAAGCCCGATGAAACCACGCGCATGCTCACCGATCTGAACGCGATCCTCGACTACGTTGCCGAACTCAACGAACTCTCGACCGCAGGCGTTGAACCGCTGGCCCAGGTCAGCGAACTGGGGGACTTTGTATGCGAACCCCGGCTCGACGCGCTTGAGCCATCGCTGCCGCGTGCGGTGGTGATGGCCGAAGCACCCGAGACCGACGGCGTCTTCTTCAAAGTGCCGAAAGTGATTGAAAGACAGTGAACAGTGGTCAAAGAACAGGGAACAGGGAAGAGGGAACAGGGCACCGAAGCAATCAAGGGGAAGCGATTGGCAAGCGTAGAGAACATTGCCGGCAGTTTTGTTGAGAGGCCGAAGGCGATCGCAGCCTTGCGCGCGCAGATCGCCTCGGGCAGCGTTAGGGCCTCCGGCCTGGCCGCCGAATACTATGCCAGCATCGAGCAGAAGAACCCGCACCTCAACGTCTACCTGAGCTTGACCAAAGAGCGCGCGCTGGCCCAGGCTGCCCGGGTCGACGATCTTGCTTCGAAAGGCGATCCGTTGCCCGCACTGGCCGGCATTCCGGTGGGCATCAAAGACGTGCTGGTGGTGAAAGGCGCGCCGGCAACCGCAGGCTCGAAAATCCTCGCGGGCTACCATCCGCCCTACGACGCAACCGTGGTCTCGAAGCTCGAAGCCGCAGGCGCAGTATTGCTGGGCAAGACCAACTGCGACGAATTCGCCATGGGCTCTTCGAACGAGAATTCCGCCTACGGTCCGGTTCGCAATCCTGTTGATACAGAAAGGGTTCCGGGTGGATCGAGCGGCGGATCGGCCGCCGCCGTTGCAGCCAACATGGCGGTGGCCACGCTGGGCAGCGATACCGGAGGCAGCATTCGCCAGCCGGCCAGCTTTTGCGGCGTGGTTGGCGTTCTTCCCACCTACGGGCGCGTCTCCCGCTATGGACTCATCGCGTTTGCCTCGTCGCTCGACCGCGTGGGTCCGTTCGCCGCCAACGTTCGCGACGCAGCCACGATGCTTAGTGTCATCGCCGGCCACGACCCGCACGATGCCACCAGTTCACCCGCTCCGGTTGACGGATATGCGACCGAGAGCGATAAGCCGGTGGAAGGAATGCGCATTGGCGTGCCCGCCGAGTACTTTGCCGAGGGCCTTGACGCGCAAGTGCGCGCGGAAATCGAGAAGGGAATCGACGCACTCCGCTCCGCCGGTTGCACGATCAAGCCGGTCAGCCTGCCGCACACAAAATATGCGGTGCCGGTCTACTATCTCATCGCCACCGCCGAGGCCAGCGCGAATCTGGCGCGCTTTGACGGCGTGCGCTACGGCTACCGCTCGCCCGTGCCGGCCACGCTCTCTGACATGTATTCGCACTCGCGCGACGAAGGTTTTGGCGCCGAGGTCAAGCGGCGCATTCTGCTCGGCACCTACGCGCTATCAGCCGGCTACTACGACGCTTACTATCGCAAGGCGCAGCAGGTGCGACGCATCCTCGCCGAGGAGTTTCTTCGCGCCTTTGCTGAAGTGGACGCCATCGTGACGCCCACAGCACCCACAGCGGCTTTCAAGATTGGCGAAAAATCCGACGACCCGCTGGCCATGTATCTCGCCGATATTTACACGGTGACGGCTTCGCTGGCCGGCATCTGCGGAGTCACGGTGCCCTGCGGCGCAACCAGCGCGGGGCTGCCGGTCGGCATGCAGGTGCTGGCAACGCACTTCGGCGAAAGCAAGGCGTTTCGCGTGGCGCGCGCGGTTGAGGCGGCGCATCTCTGAGGGCCGGGAGGCCCGGTCGCCGCGGCGACCCGGTC
>JASHVU010000389.1 GCA_030044455.1 Acidobacteriaceae bacterium
CGCGGCGCTGTTGCTGGCGCGCACCGCCGACCGCGAACATGAGATCTCCGTCCGCTATTCCCTTGGCGCTTCCCGCAGGTCTATCGTTTGTCAGCTACTCACTGAAGTCTTTGTTCTTGCTCTTTTCGGATCGCTCGCCGGCCTCGCCGTCGCAGCGTTTTCAGTGCGGGGATTTCATCTGCTTTCTAAAACGTTGCCACGCGCCGGCGAAATTAGCCTGAACTGGACGATTGTTTTCTACACGCTGCTTGCGGCTGTTGTTACCGCACTGCTTTGCGGCCTGCTGCCCGCGCTTCGCGGCACACGCAAGGGGCTGGCTCACTCGCTTGCGCTCACCTCGCGCACGCAGGTTTCCACACGCAATCCGGTTCAATGGATTCTGGTTGGCATTCAAGTCACACTCGCCGTCACGTTGCTGCTGGGCGCGGGCCTGCTTTTACGAAGCATGCAACAACTCGGCCGCGTCAATGCCGGATTTGACCCAAGTCATGTGCTCACGTTTCAAGTGAGCGGATCGTGGGCCGAAAGCACCGACATGAACGGCGTTACACAGCGCATTCGGCGAACACTCGACACGCTCCGCACCATCCCAGGCGTTGAAGCAGCCTCTACGGCAGGAATGCTTTCCGGGGTTTCCTCCAAGTATCAAACCGAGTTCAAAATCGACGGCAACATCGATCCGAACAACCGGATTCTCGCTGACAATCGATTTGTTTCTTTCGGCTACTTCGACACTATACGGATTGCGCGACTCACCGGCGACGTATGCAAAGAGGCGTCGAAAACTAGCGATGTTGTGGTGAATCGCATGTTTGCCAGCCGTTATTTCAACGGCCGTTCACCGGTTGGTCATGCGCTTGAGGATGCTGAGGCCAGCCTGTACGCTCCTCCTCCGAGCATTATTCGCGGCGTTGTGGGCGATGCTCGCGAGAATGGGCTTGATGAAGAACCGGTGCCCACAGTCTATTCCTGCGTCAGTGCGCCCAACCCGTTCCCCAATTACCTTGTGCGAACGCAGGGCAACCCCATGGCAATGGCGCAGACCATTCGCCAGAGACTGCATGAAATCGAGCCGAGCCGTTCAGTTTACGGAGTCTCGCCATTGCAGCAGCATCTCGACGACGCGTCCTCTGAAACTCGCCTCCGCACCTGGCTGCTCACTTTTTTTGCTGCGACGGCGGTAATTCTGGCCTGCATCGGGCTCTATGGAACACTGAGCTATCTGGCGCGGCTTCGCCAGCGCGAGGTGGGTGTGCGCCTGGCCCTCGGTGCGATGCGCGGCCAAATTGCAGGACGGTTCCTTTCGCAGGGACTGCGTGTTGCTTTTGCCGGTTGCCTGGGCGGGCTGATCCTCGGCTTTGTCCTTAGCCGTTTTCTCAAAGGCATGCTCTTCGGCATCACCGCGCTCGACCCTCTAACCTACGCCGGCGTAGTCGGCTTGGTGCTGGCGGTGGCCACTCTCGCCTCGCTGCTACCGGCCCTACGCGCGGCGCGGCTTGAACCTGTGCACGCGCTGCGCGAGGAGTAGTTGGGGTCTCGGGTCTGGTTTCTTTGGCTGATGCTGGGGCTCGCATACTGAAACGTGGGCATGTTTCCCTGGTTCCGCAGATTACTCTTATCTGCGGGAGAATCCATGCGTACCGCCGAATCTGAACACCTGTTCACCGCTAGCCCTGCGTCCACTCCAACTCGCACGCGACCTTTGCATATACCGCGTCTCACCGTCAACCGTCTGGCTCTTTACGTTCTCCTTGCAACTGTGTTGCGGCCCATGTTGGCCAAAGCTCTTGGCGAGCCGAAGTACGTCCGCACCACCCCGGTCGCCGGAGACTTTAAACTTGCGGCCGACGGCCAGTCAGCGACGCTTCTGGTCAGCGATGAGGATTGGTCCGGAGTAATTCGCGCCACTGGCGATCTGAGCCAGGACATTGAACGGGTGACCGGCCACGCCGCGCCGTTGGTCAAAGATGCGAACCAGGTCAAAGGCGACATCGTCATTATCGGCACCATTGGCAGGAGCCCTTTGATCGATGCGCTTGTTCGCAGGCACAAGCTCGATGTAAGCGGAATCGCGGGCCAGTGGGAGTCGGCGGTTACGACGATTGTCGATCGCCCGTTGCCAGGAGTTCGCCGTGCAATGGTGATTGCCGGCGCCGATAAACGCGGAACGATCTACGGTATTTACGACCTCTCCGAGCAGATAGGCGTTTCTCCCTGGTACTGGTGGGCCGACGTGCGCGTGCCGCACGCCGACGCGCTTTATGTCGATCCCGGCCGCTATGTGCAGCCCGTGCCCGCAGTCAAATATCGCGGCATTTTCTTTAACGACGAGGCGCCCGCGCTTTCTGGCTGGACTGCGGAAAAGTTTGGCGGCATGAAACACGAGTTCTATACCAAGGTGTTCGAGCTCCTGCTGCGATTGAAGGCTAATTTTCTGTGGCCGGCGATGTGGAACAATGCGTTTGCAACCGACGATCCGCTTAACGCCAAGCTCGCTGACGAGTATGGCATTGTGATGGGCACATCGCACGAGGAGCCCATGATGCGCGCCGAGAAAGAATGGACGCGAGGCCATCACGGCGCTTGGGATTACGCAACGAACCAAAAAGAGATCGACGAGTTTTGGCGCGAGGGAATGGAGCGCGACAAGAACTACGAAGAAGTGGTTACGCTGGGGATGCGCGGCGAGGGTGATACGCCCATGTCGGCCGACGCGAATACGCAGTTGCTCGAACGGATCGTGGCCGATCAACGCGAAATCCTGAAGCAGACAGTCAATCCCGACGTGGCGAAAATTCCGCAGGTGTGGGCGCTCTATAAAGAGGTTCAGGGTTACTACGAGAAGGGCATGCGTGTGCCCGACGATGTCACGCTGCTGTGGTCAGACGACAACTGGGGCAACCTGCGCCGCCTGCCCACACCCGAAGAACGCAAACGCGCGGGAGGCGCAGGTATCTACTACCACTTCGATTATGTAGGCGGGCCACGATCGTACAAGTGGCTCAACACCAACCCGATCCCCAAAATTCAGGAGCAGATGAACCTCGCCCTCAACTACGGCGCCGACCGACTATGGGTCGTGAACGTCGGGGATGGCAAGCCCATGGAGTTTCCGATTGAGTTTTTTCTCGGTTATGCACGGACGCCGAAGCGCTGGGACAAGGACCATCTCGACGAGTTCACGAAACTGTGGGCCGCGCGCGAGTTCGGCTCTGAGCACGCCGATGAGATTGCTTCGGCGATGGAGGACTATACCCGCTACAACGGCCGCCGCAAGCCCGAACTGATCGATCCCTCCACGTTCAGCCTCACGAACTATCACGAAGCCGACCGCATCGAAAATGAATGGAGTACCCTCGCCGCGCGCGTTGATAAGCTCGCGACTGAGCTGCCCGAAGACGAGCGTGCTTCGTATTTCGAACTGATTCAGTATCCGGTGGATGCCTGCGCCAATCTGACTGAGATGTACATTGCCGCAGCTCGCAACGCGGCCGACGCGCGACTGGGTAACCCGCAGGCCAATGCCGACGCCGTTGAGGTGCGCAAGCTATTCAACTATGACGCACAGCTCAGCGATGAGTACAACCACAAACTGTTGAATGGCAAGTGGGACCACATGATGGACCAGACTCACATCGGCTACACATTTTGGAATGAGCCGCCGGCCAATGTAATGCCGGCAGTGAGCTGGATCCAGGTGCCTGAGCAGGGAACGCTCGGTGTAAGCTCAGAGGATGCGAGTTTTCAGCGGAGCGGCCGGCAATTCGGGCTGTGGCTGGGGACCTTCATCCCCATTTTTAGCCCAACTCGAACCATTACGCTCTTTGATCGCGGGAAGTCGCCGGTGGACTACACTATCGAAACCAGCGCGCCGTGGATTGTTGCCAAACCCTCAAGTGGAACCGTCGGCACGGAGCAACAAAAGATCGAGCTCAGTGTGGATTGGAGCAAGACGCCAACTGGATCAGACGCCGCGGAGGGAACAATCACCGTTCGTTCCGCCGATCAGCGTGTAGCAACTTATGCGCTCGGCGAGCTGCGCCCCAACGGCCTTATGCCCGAGGAGATTCACGGATTCATCGAGGCCGATGGGTACATTGCCATTGAGGCCGCCGACACATCGAAGCGCTCGGCTGTCGGCGACACGCATTGGGAGGAACTGCCGGGCTACGGTGAGACCCAATCGGCGATGACGGTATTCCCGGTAACAGCCGCAAGCAATACCGAATCGAAGGCGTCGCTCGAGTATAGCGTTTATTTATACGATTCTGGGGATTTTCAGGCGCAGTTCACGCTCGCGCCGACGCTGAATTTCGTTCCCGGTCGCGGTTTGCGTTTCGCGGTTTCGATCGATGACGGCCCGCGTACCATCGTCGACGAGCTGGAGCATAATTCCCAACACGATTGGGAGCAAGCGGTGAGTGACGGCGTGCGCCGCCTTACGCTTCCGCTGACGATCGCCAAACCCGGCTATCACAGACTCAACATCTGGGCCGTCGATCCGGGCGTGGTGCTTGAGCGCATCGTGGTGAGCCACGGGCCGCTCAAGCCAAGTTACCTCGGCCCGCCTGAGAGTGCGCATTATCCGGGGATGTAGTTGCAATGAGGCAACGCGAGAGACGAGGTCAGCCCGAGAGCCTTACCAGTTCCTGCGCTTCATGACGTGGGCCGAGAATGGAGATCCTCGGAATCCGCCCGCGCACCATGGCTACTTCGTCGCAGCGGTGCAAACGCGGGCAGTTCTGGCAGTCTTTGAAAATCTTGTCCGGAAGCTCAGCTTTATCCTCGACAATCCTGAACCCGTACTTGAAAAAGAAATCGGGAATGCGAGTAAACAGGCACACCGACTGAATGCCGTGTGCTTCGGCTTCTTCGATGAGCCCATTTAGAATGCCTCCGCCTGCGCCCTGGCCCTTTGCCTCGGGCCTTACCACGATAGATCGCACCTCGGCCAGATGCGGCCCGTAGAGGTGCAGGGCGCCACAGCCTAGAAACACTCCGCCGTCGGACTCGGCTACAGTAAAATCGCGAATGTTTTCGCAGATTTCGGAAAACGCGCGCTTCAGCAACGTACCGTCCGAGGAGAGCGAGTTGACCAGGTCGTAGATGTTTGAGGCGTCGTGCAACAGCGCTTTACGCACCAGCATGAGCAACCTCCACTGCATCGCGTGACAAAATTTCGTCGACACGGCGCGCAGCCTCGCCGAGCGCCTGGTGCAAGCGCCCGCGCGCAGTACCGCCGACCACGTCGTGGCAGTCGAGCGTGGCCTGCAAACAAATCGACGCATAAAAATCCGCGTCGAATTCCGAGCCAAACGCGCGCAGCTCGTCGATGCTCAATTCACCCAGCTCCACGCCCTTTTCCAACGCATATCGCACAGCGTTACCAATCTTCTCGTGGGCTTTTCTGAACGGCACTCCCTTGTGAACGAGGTAGGTTGCCGCGGCCATGGCATTCAGATAGCCCGACTGTGCGGCCGCTTCCATCCGCTCGTGCCTGAAGCCGAGCGCCCGCGTGAATTGTGGCAAATGCTGCAACATTCCCTCCATCGCATCGGCCACCGCGAACACAGGCTCCTGCGTTTCCTGCAAGTCTTTATTGTATGCAAGCGGCAGGCCCTTCAGCAGAGTAGCAATCGTGGTACACGCGCCCAGTATCCTCCCGCACTTGCCGCGCAATAGCTCAGTCAAATCCGGGTTTTTCTTTTGCGGCATTGCACTCGACCCGGTAGAAAACGCTTCGGGCAGATCGATGAATCCGTACTCGCTGGTGGCAAACAACGTGATCTCTTCCGCAAACCGCGAAATGTGAATTCCCACTGTCGACGCAGCCTGCGCATACTCTAAAGCGAAGTCGCGGTCGCTAGTCGCATCCATCGAGTTCGCCGTCGGTGCTTGAAATCCAAGTTCATGTGCGGCAATCGTACGATCGAGTGCGAGTGTTGCGCCGGCGATTGCTCCCGACCCCAGTGGACAATAGTTCAACCTTGCCGCGCAATCCTTCAGTCGCGATGCATCGCGCAAGATCATCTCTACGTACGCCAGCAACCAGTGCGCAACCAACACAGGTTCGGCGCGCTGCAAATGGGTGTAACTCGGCATTGCGGCGTCGCCTGCTTTGCGCGCTCGTTCAACCAGCGCCAGTGCCCAGCTGGCAAGGCCGAGGGTAGCCCGCTCGATGCAATCGCGCACATAGACCCGCATGTCGGTGGCGATTTGTTCGTTGCGGCTGCGGCCGGTGTGCAGCTTGAGCGCCAG
>JASHVU010000390.1 GCA_030044455.1 Acidobacteriaceae bacterium
TGCGGAATTGTCTGATCGATAGACGCACGCCACGCAATTCGGGTGCTTTGAGAGCAAGCCAGTACCCAATAGCCAGTAGCTATCAGCTCCAGGCTCGCAGCAACGAGCTGCCGGCTAACTTGCTATCCGGCTTCTGCACCTTCATCCCCCCGCTCGCTCCACATGGTAGTAAAACGGTGGACCCTGCTGCTTAGCCAGACTGCGCAATGTGCGCAGAAATGCTGTAGCCGCGTAAGACAGCGAGGCCTGACGGCGGTACACCAGACGCAGAATCCGCTTGATCTCGAGTTCGTCCACCGGAATCCTCTTGAGTTCACCCATCTCCAACTCACGGGCCACCGATATATGCGGCACCAGGGCCACGCCGTTGCCCATGGCCACAAAGCGCTTGATGGCCTCGATGGTGGGCAGTTCGATGCCCATATTCAAGGGCGTACGGTAGCGTTGAAAGGTCTCAATGACTCTGCGCCGCAGCGGAGAAGCCACGTTATGAGCGATAAAGTTTTGGTTGCCGAGATCGTTGATGGAAACCCGAGGCGAATGCGCCAGCGGATGATTCGGGCTGACGATGAAGTCAAGACTGTCGCCATACACGGCAATGGTGCGGAACTGTTCCGGATCGGGCCGGAACGAAATCACTCCCAGCTCAAAGGTGCGCAGGTTCAGTTCGTCGGGTATCCGGGAGGCCAGCATTCGGTTTACGGTCACGCTGACGTGGGGCGCTACGTGCCGAAAGGCGTCAATGGCCGGCAGCAGGTACATGCAGGTGTACTCGTTGGCGGCCAGTTGCAGCCTGCCGCGCTCCAGGTTCTTGAGCTCGTCGAGCGCGCTCGAGGCCTCGCGCCGCAATGCCAGCAGGCGCTGCGCGTAGTCGCGCAACAAAACTCCTGAGGCCGTCATTGAGCCGTCACGCGCCGCACGGTCAAAAAGCGTTTCGCCGACTGCCTCCTCGAGTTTGCGGATGACCTGGCTCACCGCGGGCTGGGTGCGGTGCAGACGAATCGCGGCGCGGGAGAAACTCTTTTCCTCGGCCACGGCCAGAAATGTTTCGAGCTGGTTGAGTTCCATATGCTCTCTCCGAGAGCAGCTTCTAGCCGCTAGCTCCTAGCTACTGCTTGGGCGCTCTCTGCACCTTTATCGCCGCACGCGGCACGGCTCGAATTGCGGGCGTCAGTTCGTCCCAGGAAAAGCTCGAAGCTAGGAGCCAGAGGTTAAGAGCTGCTTCATAAGTAATCCTAATGGCAACTCCAATAATAATAACTTTGCCTTATACAACCCAGATGCCGGATACTGAATATGTCTGATTGAGGTGTGTCTGATCGGGGTCTTCCCTGCCGGATTGCGGATATGAGCTCAAATCAAGTTGTGTTTTTTGACACCACCCTGCGCGATGGCGAGCAATCGCCCGGCTGCAGCATGACCACGCAGGAAAAGCTGACCATGGCCCATGCCCTCGAGGATCTGGGCGTGGACATCATCGAGGCCGGATTCGCCATGGCCTCAGAGGGCGACTTTGCCGCCATCGCCACCATCACCCAGGCCGTGCGCACGCCTCGCATCGCGTCGCTGGCCCGGGCAAAAAAAGATGACATTGAAATGGCTGCCCGTTCGCTGCAGTTTGCCGATCGCGCCCGCATCCATGTCTTCCTGGCCGCGAGCGACCTGCACCTTGAATACAAACTGAAGATGGGCCGCGCCGAGGCGCTCGACCTGTGCGGGGAAAGCGTGCGGCTGGCGCGCTCGCTGTGCGACGATGTGGAGTTCTCGCCCGAAGATTCGACTCGATCCGATCGCAATTACCTGGTTGAGATGGTGCGTATCGCCGTCGAAGCCGGTGCAACCACCATTAACATGCCCGACACGGTTGGCTACTCCGCGCCCGAAGAGTACGGCGGCATGTTCCGCGAAGTGCGCGAGCGCATTGCAGCCATCGATGAAAAGGGCGTGATTCTCTCTTCGCACTGCCACGACGATCTGGGTCTGGCCGTGGCCAACTCGCTGGCCGCGATCCAGGCCGGCGCGCGCCAGGTGGAGTGCACCATCAACGGCATCGGCGAGCGTGCCGGCAACGCCGCCCTCGAAGAGATTGCGACGGCGCTCTACGTGCGCGGCGACTATTACGGTCTAACGACCGGCATCAAGCTCGACCAGCTTTACCCCACCAGCGAAGTGCTGGGCCAACTGATCACCTTCAAGCCGTCACCTAACAAGGCGGTAGTCGGGGCCAATGCTTTTGCGCACGAATCGGGGATTCATCAGCACGGCATGCTGGCCAATCCGCTCTGCTACGAAATCATGACGCCGCAACTGGTGGGTGTCTCAAAGACGAACCTGGTGCTGGGCAAGCACTCCGGTCGCGCCGCGCTGCGCCACCGGCTCGAACAGCTCGGCTTTGCCGTCAGCCGCGACGAATTGCAGCATATTTACTACCGTTTTGTGGCGCTGGCCGATCGCAAGAAGAACATCTACGACCAGGATCTGATCGGCCTGCTGCCCGATGTGATTCGCGACCGCCGGCACGAGCCGGTGGCGGAACTCGAGTAAGGCAGGGACTAGGGACTAGGGACTAGGGACTAGGGAGCAAACTTCGTTGGATTTTGCTCCTGGTCCGCCACGGAAATTCTCTGACCACTGATCACTGACAACTGACCACTGCAAAAGGAACGCATGAAGCTGAAGATTCTAGTTACGGCCGGCGACGGCATCGGTCCTGAAGTAACGAATGAGGCGGTTGCTGTGCTTGAAGAGATTGCGCGGGCCGGCGGACATACGTTTGAGTTCGACCATAAGCGCATTGGCGGAGTGGCGATTGTGAACGATGGCACGCCGCTCCCGGCAAATACGCTGGCCGCAGCGCTTGAATCGGATGCGGTCTTGTTGGGCGCGGTTGGCGGCAACGAGTTCAATTCGCTCCCTCCAGATAAGCGCCCCGAGGCAGGATTGCTGCAGCTTCGCGCGGCGCTCGGCGGCTTTGCCAATCTGCGGCCGGCGTTTGCCTTTAAAGAACTGGCGGTGAACAGCCCACTGCGCCCTGAGGTGATCGACGGCGCCGACATTCTCTTTGTGCGCGAGCTGCTGGGCGGACTCTACTTCGGCCAGCCGCGAGAGTGGAACAGGACTACCGGCGAAGCCTGGAACACCATGCGTTACACCCGCGACGAGGTGGCTCGCGTGGCTCGCATCGCCTTCAATCTGGCTCGCGGACGGCGCAAAAAACTCACCAGTGTCGACAAGGCGAACGTGCTTGAGGTTTCGCAGCTTTGGCGCGCGACGGTGAATGAGGTTGCGGCCGAGTATCCCGATGTGACGCTGGAACACCAATATGTTGACGCGATGGCCATGCACCTGATGAACCAGCCGCGCAATTACGACGTGGTGCTCACCGAGAATCTCTTCGGCGACATTCTCTCTGACGAGT
>JASHVU010000391.1 GCA_030044455.1 Acidobacteriaceae bacterium
CTTTGCGTTGAAAGTGATAGATGGTAGCGCAGACCATGAGAAGCCCAAGTCCTGCCGCGGCAAAAACCACCGTCATGTAATTAGGCACAATCGACTCCGGCGTTAGAAGGCCAAGAGCGCCTGCGACCTCGAGGAGCCCGATCGAAGCGCCCTGGCCGGTGGAGATTCCAATGGGCCCGCCTTTCAATTTCCGGCCGAGAAAAGACTTTACGTGGCTAAACGCGAGTAACTTCGACATTCCGGTAATGAAAAAAACAGTCGCCAGAACCCCTTGCGCTGTCCACATCAAGTAATTCATTCCGTTCATGGCACAGTCCTCAAAGTAACCCGTGACCCTTGTATGCCCCGGCGCCGATGTGCGGTTGGTGAAGACGATCCGCGCAGTAGGTCATTGAACTCCCGTTCCAAGTTAATAGCAAGGGTTTGTTTCCGTTCCTGTGACTGGAGTCACTCTGACGCATCCAGGCGGCTGATAGCCTTCTTTTTGAGCGTCTATTCACGGGTCTGGAGTACAGTAGTCTTCCGTACGCAAAACTCCCCTTGCGAGGTGCGCCATGATCGATACCGAGATGAGCGAATCTACGACCCACGAACCACTCTCCGCTGAAATGCTGGCAAAAATGGACGCCTATTGGCGCGCCGCCAACTATCTTTCGGTGGGCCAGATCTACCTGAAAGACAATCCCCTGCTGGAGCGTCCGCTGACGTTGGACGATGTGAAACCGCGTCTGCTTGGCCACTGGGGCACCACGCCAGGCCTCAATTTTCTTTACGTGCACTGGAACCGGCTGATTAAAGAGCGCGGGCTCAACATGATTTACGTCATCGGGCCTGGGCACGGCGGGCCGGGGTTGGTGGCGAACACGTATCTTGAAGGCTCGTATTCCGAGATTTATCCCTATATCGGCCAGGACAAGGACGGCGTAAAGCGGCTGTTCAGGCAGTTCAGCTGGCCGTATGGAATTCCCAGCCACGTCGCGCCGGAGACGCCGGGATCGATCCACGAAGGCGGCGAGCTGGGTTACTCATTGGTGCATGCCTACGGCGCGGCATACGACAATCCCAAC
This sequence comes from Acidobacteriaceae bacterium, assembly GCA_030044455.1. GTDB lineage: Bacteria > Acidobacteriota > Terriglobia > Terriglobales > Acidobacteriaceae > Telmatobacter. The sequence goes on from JASHVU010000391.1 coordinate 1,068, forward strand.
CTGATTGTGGCTTGCGTGGTGGGTGACGGCGAGGCCGAAACCGGGCCGTTGGCGACGAGCTGGCACTCCAACAAGTTCCTGAATCCGGCCACCGACGGCGCGGTCCTGCCCATTCTGCACTTGAACGGGTACAAGATTGCCAACCCGACAGTGTTGGCGCGCATCCCGCACGCCGAACTCGAGAACCTGATGCGCGGCTACGGCTATGAGCCCTTTACGCTCGCGGGCGACGATCCGGCAGTGCTTCACCAGCAGGCAGCGGCGCTGTTCGACACGATCTTCGATCGCATTGCCGCTATCCAGCAGAGCGCTCGCACGGCTGCCGAAAAAGGAGAAAGTGCAGAGCGTCCGGCCTGGCCGATGCTGATTATGCGCACGCCCAAGGGCTGGACCGGGCCGAAGATTGTGGACGGCAAGCCGGTAGAGAATACCTGGCGCGCACACCAGGTTCCCCTCGATGGGGTGCGGACAAATCCTGAGCATCTGCATCAGCTTGAGGAGTGGATGCGCAGCTACAAGCCTGAGGAATTGTTCGATGAGCACGGCACACTGCGCGCCGATCTCAGCGAGATTGCGCCCAAAGGCCGCCTGCGCATGGGCATGAATGCGCACGCTAACGGAGGCTTGCTGCTGAAGCCGCTCAAGGTGCCAAACTTCCGCGAATTCGAAGTGAAGATCGAAGTGCGCGGGAAAGATGATGTGGAGTCAACGCGCGTGCTGGGCAAGCTGCTGCACGCGGTCATGGAAGCCAACAAGTCGGAGAAGAACTTTCGCGTCTTCGGACCCGACGAAACCGCATCGAACCGTATCGGCGACGTAATAACCGGAACCGGCAAGACGTGGGAGGCCGAGACTCTGCCGGTGGATGTGGACCTTTCGCCCACCGGCCGCGTGATGGAAGTGCTGAGCGAGCACATGTGCCAGGGATGGCTCGAGGGGTATCTGCTCACCGGACGGCACGGATTCTTCTCCTGCTACGAAGCGTTCATTCACATCGTCGACTCCATGGTGAACCAGCATGCCAAGTGGTTGAAGACGACACGCGAGATTCCCTGGCGCAAGCCGATTGCCAGCTTGAACTATCTGCTGAGTTCGCTGGTGTGGCGGCAGGATCACAATGGATTTTCGCATCAGGATCCCGGCTTTATTGACCACTTGCTGAACAAAAAAGCCGATGTGGTACGGATTTACTTACCACCCGATGCGAACACACTGCTCTCGGTGGCCGACCACTGCCTGCGCAGCCGCCACTACGTGAACCTGATCGTGGCGGGCAAGCAGCCGGCCCCGCAGTGGCTTAGGATGGACGAGGCAATTGCGCACTGCACCATTGGCATGGGCGTGTGGAACTGGGCTTCAAACGACGACGGCAATCCCGACGTGGTGATGTCCTGCTGCGGCGACGTACCCACCATGGAGGCTCTGGCCGCGGTTTGCCTGCTGCGCGAGCTGGTCCCCGACATTCGCGTGCGCGTGGTGAATGTAGTAGACCTGATGGCGCTGCAGCCGCAGTCCGAGCATCCGCACGGGCTGGCCGATGAGGATTACGACAATCTCTTTCCGCCGGGCACCCCCACCATCTTCGCCTTTCACGGCTATCCGTATGCGATTCACCGGCTCACCTATCGCCGCCACAATCACGACAACCTGCACGTACGCGGATACAAGGAAGAGGGCACAACAACCACTCCCTTCGACATGTGCGTGCTCAACAACATCGATCGTTTCCAGCTCACGTTCGACGCCATCCGCCGCGTGCCGCGACTTGCCGGCAAGGTGGATGCAACGGAACAGTGGTACTCAGAGCAGATCCAGCGGCACAAGTTGTATGTGGCCGAGAACGGCGAGGATCTACCCGAGATCAGGAACTGGAAGTGGCCGGGGAAAGGCTAACCATCAGTGGTCAGCGGTCAGTGATCAGTAATCATGGAACTGGGTGCCCTGCCCTCGCGACGTCTTTGCTTTTGTCGCTCGCGTGGGAACCTCAAATCTTGGTCAACGCTGACTTGTTGACTCGCTAACTTGCTGCTTTTTTAGAAAGGCTTTGTACGAATGTCATCTTTACCGGTTTTGGTATTGAACAGCGGGTCCTCGTCAATCAAATTCTCAGTGTATGAAGCGGGGAGCGGCGAACGCTCGCGCCTGTTTGAAGGCGCTGTGGATGGAATTGGAACCGATCTGGGCAAGTTCTGGATCAAGGATGCAAGCGGAAAGAAGCTGGTGGATCAGACGCCGGCGCTGCCAAGCCGGTCGGTCGCATTCAAGCTGGTTGCCGATGCGTTGAACTCGGGCGAGT
>JASHVU010000032.1 GCA_030044455.1 Acidobacteriaceae bacterium
CACTCTCAGCAAGAGTGTGTTCAATCACGCGATCGACGCGGCTGCCGCGCGGGCCGCTGCGAAGGCTGGCACGCAACTCGTCGAGATCGGCGGGTACTCCCGCGGCCAGAACTTCAACGTCTCCGTCTTCGGTGTTGCGCACCCAGCCGTGCAGGCCCAGCTCGCTGGCCTCGCGCTGCACAAACCAGCGAAAGCCAACTCCCTGTACACGCCCCTGAACAAGAAAATGGAGAACCAAGCCCGACCTCGCTCTGTGATGTGCGTCGCGCAACCTGTCGCGCACCGAAATGCACAGGACATTAACTTGCGCGACCTCCCATGCTTCGTTCCCGGCACCCCTCAGGAAAAGGGGTTGCTGGAAGTATAACAAGGCCCGATTTTTGCTTCGCAAGCGCGTTTGACGCCGCTATGATAAATCGCAACATGCGATTCAACACCTGGGCAGCCAGGCTCGCCCTATTCACGATTTTGGCTGCGGCAATTCCCGCTCTCGGTGAGGGCTTGCATTCTACCGATCCGCTTGTCGTCCGCGGGCTGGGCACCGGCTCCGTTCCACTCGGCGGACAGTGGAGCTTTCGTACCGGCGACAATCACGCCTGGGCCTCACCCGATTTTGACGACTCCGGCTGGAAGACCATCGACATTGCCAAACCCTGGGGCGACCAGGGCTATTGGGCCTACACCGGCTTCGCCTGGTACCGGCGGCGCCTCAACTTCGTCGACGCCGACCAGGTAGCCGTTTTCGTTGACTCAAGCGCCTGCGTTTACGAAATCTTCTGGAACGGAGTCCGCGTCGGCGGTTATGGCCCAACGCCAAGCGCGCCCGGTGAACAAGCAGTACCCCCAGCGGTATATCACTTGACGAAGCCTGGCAGCGGGCTAATGGCTATCAGGGTGTGGACTCGCCCCAATGACACATCTTCAAACGGCGACGATATGGGATTCCAGACTGCTCCCCTTGCCGCCAACCCTCAATCCGCCGCAAATCTGCTGAGACTCCAGAGTTACGCCATGATCCGCTCGAATCTGGCAGCAATTGTGCTCATTCCGTTGTACGCCGAGCTTTCGCTCCTCGGGTTCGCCATTTGGATCCGTAGTCGGAACCAGAAGCTCATCTTCTGGTTCGCGCTTTACTGTCTTTCGTTACTTCTGTTTATTGCCATCAGCACAGTTTTGAGACAGGTGATCTTCAAATGGAGTCCCTCATCGCCTTTTCATTCACTGAACGACGTGGCGCTCTGGTATTTGCTCATCTACCTTCTCGGTCTTGACCGCCAGCGTTCACTCTTGCGGCTGGCGCGCATCCTGGCCGTCATCTCCCTGGCCTCAGCGTTTTGTGACAACTTCATCTTCTCCGTTGTGTGGAGCAGTACCCACGTACAAGCATTCCAGGTGCTCGACGCATTCTTCACCGCCGGATTCTCAATTCCTGAGTTATTTCCACTCGTCCTGGTTGGGCTGGCGATTGGGCGCGGACGCCTGGGCTTCTCGCGCTGGCTCGTTGCCATTGCCGCAGCGGCAAATGAAATGTGCTACGTGACCTGGCATACCAGTGTTCAGGGCGTGCGGTTTACACGTTTCACATTGGGCCAACGGATTCAGGCGCCCGCGTTTCAAGTTGCAGGAGTTCCAATTAACCTCTTAGGAATTCTGTCATTCGTGCTGCTGCTGGCAATCGTGTTTGCCGCATATCGCTACGTTGTGCAGGAAGCCGCTCGCCAGCGGATCATTCGAGAAGAACTGAAAAGCGCGCAGGAACTTCAGCGCGTGTTGATTCCCGAAGCTCTGCCGCGCCTGCCTGGATTTGCCATCACCAGCGCCTACCAGCCGGCCGCCGAGGTCGGTGGAGATTTCTTCCAGCTTGTTGCCGTGGACAAAAATACCGCCATCCTGGTGGTGGGCGACGTGAGCGGCAAGGGTCTGAAGGCCGCCATGACGGTTTCGCTCATCATCGGAGCTCTGCGCACACTCACCGATCTGACTGCGCAGCCCGACAAGATTCTTGAGATGCTGAACCGCAGAATGATGGGCAGGCTGGAAAACGGATTTGTGACCTGCCTGGTGATCCGAATCAGCACTGACGGACTGTGCACAGCATCGAGCGCAGGCCATCCCGCGCCGTTTGTGGGCGACGTCGAGGTGAATCTCGCTCCTGCGCTGCCCCTGGGGCTGGATGCAAACGCGAGATACGAAAATCAACCCTTTGACCTGCGCGTGAGCTCCCGGCTCACGGTCTACACAGATGGACTGCTCGAGGCGCGCAACCACGACGGGGAGCTGTTCGGCTTCAAGCGGCTTGAGAAGTTGATTTCGCTTCAGCCCGATGCAAAGGAAGCCGTCAATACGGCCATCGAATTTGGGCAGGAAGACGATATCACGGTCCTGACGGTGACCCGGCTCGATGCAGGCGAGCGCTCAAGCACGTCGCTGCAGGCGCCCGAGTGGCAGACAGCCGAGACCTAATGCTTCGAAAGGGAGTCAGTGTTTTCAAGCAATTCGCGCAGACGGCGAATTGCCCGCGCGATCTGTTCTCCCTCATCCCGTTTCGCCTTTACCAGGGCCTCAAGCAGCGGCCCTCGCCTCAGGGCAGGAAGCTTGTCGCGTACGAACGCCGATACCTCATCGGCAGGATGAATTCGCGCAATTCTGCCGTCGCTCGGATCCTGCTTACGTTCAATCAGCCCATGGCGCTCAAGCCGGTCCAGGATTCCGCTCACCGTGGAATGCGCCAATCCCATTTCGTGGCTGAGATCTTTAATACTGATTCCATTCTCCCGGACCACAATACGCATGACCGCTATCTGCGGCGCCGTCAATGGACTGCGGGTGATCTCAGCCTCAATGGGTCTATGCACCGCGCGACGGATCGCGTTCAGATCGCCTTCGATTCTGGCGGCCTGAACCGTGTGACGCGAGCTCTCGATCCCCTTTACTTTCACAACATCCCCGGTATCAGTGCCTTCACACGGGACCGGTATCGCGGGTAAGCATCGGGAAAAGCCTTCAGCATAATCTGTTCCTCGGCCCTGATTTTGAAGAAAAACATCAGAATCAACAACAAAAATCCAAGCAAACTGTGCAATTCGCCAACCGCCAATGAAGTCCCGGCCGCTGCAAGTATAAGTCCCGTGTAAATGGGATGGCGTGCGATCGCATAAGGACCCGAAGTAATGAGTTCGTGACCTGCCATGAGACTTGGACGACCGCTCCAGTTCCCGCCCAGCGTCAATCGGGCCCAAATAGAAAATACAATTCCGCACCAGGTGAGGCCGAAAGCGGTAATCCTGACCGAAGCCGAAACGGGAACAAAGCGGTATTCCATCCAGCCCGATTCGAACCATGGTCCGGCGAGCAGGCAAAACCCAAACAGCAAAATGAGCATGCTGAGTATTCGGTTTCGAGAAGGCTGACGGTAAATAGTGGGCTTCTTTCCTGCTGCGGCAACAAGCCATATTGCCCCGAGAAGCACCCAGGGAAAGTCAATAAGGTAGGTGTTAGAGAGCACGGGATCAACCTCCGTCGCATGCGATACGTCGTATACGACATATCATGCGACGAATCCCGGGCGCTGTCAAGCGCCATTGTGGGAACCTGGTTTTCCCTTGCGCGAGCAGATTCCTACTGTAGGATTACGGTTTCCGACGTGGCGCTGATCGGTAAGGCGGATAGTTTCATAAAAGGCATGAAATTAAAGCTGTACTTGACCGTCACTTTCACCAGACAGCCTTGACTATTGGCGGTGGTACAGCCGGTGGTCGTGCCGTCTGGAGTCGTACCCGGCCAAACGTACGAACTCGTCGTATCAATCGACACGGCACTTGAGCTAATACCGCCGGTCGCCAAGCTTTGCACATAGTTCTGAATATCCGTGATGGAGGCCGTGCAGTCATACGGCATTGTGAAGTTCGGAGGCGCCGATGTCGAGCAGTCCGTGGATATATTCTTACTCCAGGTGTTGCCGCGAACCATGGCGAAGCGTGAGCCCTCCTGCGCCGCGTAGCTCGCAAAGTGAAAGATGTAGAGCGCAAACGCGAATTCAAAAGCGGCGAACATAA
>JASHVU010000033.1 GCA_030044455.1 Acidobacteriaceae bacterium
CGCGAGGCTCTTTGGAATGGGCACCGGAAGTTTGCGCTCGATTATGGAGACATGACTTATCAGGACTCGAGCGGGAACGGCGAAATAGTGTCGGCCTTTACTGTTGTTCGCAACGCGGGAGGTGAGTTAATCCTCTATGCCCTGAGGCCGAAGGTAAAAGACCTGCTTCAGATCACCAAGCTGTATACGGTTTTTGACATATACGACACGCAATCTGAAGCTCTGAAGCACTTCGACGAAACTCGCATTTTGCAGGCGCGAGTGACTGAGCGCAGGTACATGGATGTCGCAATTCTAGAAGTTCAGGGAGCGCTCACCGAGGAATTTGGCGCACCCAAAGTGGCTGTAGCTACTCGAGCGGCGCTTGGTGCGGGAGCGAAATCGGTGATCCTGATGTGCCCCCAGGTGTTGGAAATCGATCGCGCTGGAACCGACAATCTGCTGGAAGCTCAGCGTCTGGTTAAAGAGCGGGGTGGCGAACTGGTACTGTTCGGCGCCGAGGATCGCCTGCTGCCCACGTTGACCGAAGGTGGTGTTCTTAACGTTTTGCGCAACCACAGGACCATGGATTCGGCTCTTGGCGTATTTGGCCTTAAGGCGGGTTGGAATTACGGACATGTAGAGGTTGTGCGTGCGCATTGAATTCCGTCACACGCTTACAGGCCGCTCGGCGCGCCGCTTCATGGCGAGGCTGCGATACACCATTCTCTGCTTGTTCGTGGCTTTGCTTGCCGTGGCCGCGATATTCGCCATGATTTACGTGGCACGGAGATTTCCGCACTGGCAGGCAATGATTTCTTCGATAAGGGACCCGAAAGACCGAATGTCGCTCGAGAACGAGATACTCAGGACCTTTATACAGTTCCTGGGCGGTGCGTTTTTCCTGCTGGGGGTGTACTTCACCTGGCGCAATCTGCGACTCGCGCAGGAAGGCCAAATCACGCAAAGGTTCAACGATGCCATCGAGCATCTGGGCAGCGACAAGGCGGAGGTGAGATTAGGCGGCATTTATGCGTTGGCGCGTATCGCACGGGATTCACCGAAAGATCACATGCCGGTGATGAGCGTCTTTTGTTCCTATGTCCGCGAAGCCACTAAGCGTGCGCCCGATGAGCCAGTGACGTCCGAGATTCAAGCCATCCTTACTATGATCGCGCGCAGAACGGTGGAACATGAATCCGATGACGACCGGATTGACTTGAGCGGCTCTTACATTCCTGGAGTGAATCTTTCCGGCGCCCAATTTGAACGCGTCTGCCTCGATGGCACAGATCTTTCGCGCGCGACCCTGGACCGCGCCCTGCTGCGTGGTGCAGCTCTTCGTGGAGCAGTGCTTGAAGATGCCTTCCTTCGCTACGCGGATTTGCGCGACACCGATTTGACGGGCGCCGATCTGCGCGCGGCAGCGCTGCGAGGCGTGCTCCTTGATGGGGCGAATATCTTTGGAGCCAAGCTTGAGGGCGCTTCTCTGCTGCGCACCGATATGTCGGGAGTGAAGAACGCTATTAAGGGGCAGGTGGCAGCCGCAATTACCGACGAAACCACGATACTGCCGGTGTACGACGAAGTCGCGCCCTGAAAAGTGACAGTTGTTGGAGCGATCGTGACTCTATTTGGTAGCTACCGCGAGCAGCGTCTGGAACTGGGGGGCGTCGGGGTCTTTGTCGACGACGGAGGTTTGGATCGCGGTGAATCCGGCGGCGGCGAGCATGGACTCGAGTTCCGACTCGGTGAAGCCGAGCCACTCGTCGGCATAGAGTTCGCGGGCTTCTTCATAACGGTGGCGCACCAGGTCGAGAATGACGATGCGACCGCCGGCGACAAGAATGCGCGCCGCTTCTTCGAGCGCGCGGGCCGGGTGCAGAGCGTGGTGCAACGACTGTGAGAAGAAGGCGAGTTCGACTTCGCCCGAGGCGATGGGCAGCTCTTCCATGTCGCCGAGGCGGAATTCGATGTTGGCGACGGCGTTGCGCCGGACCTGCTCGCGGCCGACATCGATCATCTTTGCCGAGGAGTCGACAGCTATCACGCGCACAGCTGTTTGGGAGAGTAGAAGAGCGGAGCTCCCTTCGCCGGCGCCGAGATCAGCCACGACCAGCGGGGGCAAGAGGCGCAGCAGGGCCTCGGCCAGGCTTTTCCAGCTTTTGCCGGGAACGTAATCGCGGCCGAGCCGGCCAGCGACGGAGTCAAAGAAGGCGCGCATCTTGTCCTGGCGCTTTTTGAGGACGCGTCGCATCTCGGCCTGGTCGGTAGAGGCTTCAGGGATTTCACTCTCGGCGTTGGCGAGGAGGACGTTGAGAAGGGATTGCGGAGGGTGCAGGCTAAAGCCTGCACCCTCCAAATTCTTTAAATGAGCGTTTTCGGGACGACTGAAGTCATGCCCTTTCAAAGCTTCGGGCTGACTGGATTGGAGCGTTGCGTTATGGTCGGGAATCGCCGCGGAAATGATTCGGTAAATATTGTTTTTGCCGGTGCGGCGGTCTTCGACCAGCCCTGCCTGCTTGAGCTGGGAGAGATGGGTGGAGAGGGTGCTCTGGCCCATGACCAGGATTTCCTGCAGCTCGGCTACGGAAAGCTCCTCGGCGCGGAGCAGCAGAAGGATGCGCAGACGGTTGGGGTCGGCCACGACGCGAAGAATTTTCACAATGGAAGGCATTGACGGCATGGCTTTGTTCTGGTACATATCAATATATCACGATGGGACGATGGATTGTTGTGATCTCATCTGGGCAGGATCGCTTGGGATTTATCAAGGGGCTGGATGGGCTGGAAAGATGCTCTTCGGAGCGGGGCTTTCGATGAGGGCGGGAATAACCGGGACTAAAGCCCGCGCTTCAATTGGGGCATGATGTGGCCCGACTAAAGTCGTGCCCTTGTTACAGAGCACTTTTCGGTGGAGATTCTTCGCTGATTTAGATACCCCTGGCTTTCAAGCCGCAGCACAGGATGAATTCGTCAAACAGGAGAAACCGATATGGCAAGCTCGACGCTGGAAGTGACGGAATTGAATTACAAAGTGGCGGACATGTCGCTGGCCGACTGGGGCCGCAAGGAGATCACCATCGCCGAGCAGGAGATGCCGGGCTTGATGGCGATCCGCAACAAGTATGCGTCCGAGAAGCCGCTGGCCGGGGTGCGGGTGACGGGCTCGCTGCACATGACCATCCAGACGGCGGTGCTGATTGAGACGCTGGTTTCGCTGGGCGCAGAGGTTCGCTGGGCGAGCTGCAACATCTTCTCGACGCAGGACCATGCGGCGGCGGCGATTGCTGCGACCGGCGTGCCGGTGTTTGCGTGGAAGGGCGAGTCGCTCGAAGACTACTGGTGGTGCACCTACCAGGCGCTGAATCACAAGGGCGGCAAGGGGCCCGAGCTTGTGGTGGATGACGGCGGCGATGTGACGTTGCTGATCCACAAGGGCTACCAGCTTGAAGAGGGCGATGGCTGGGTGAACACGCCTTCAGGAAATCATGAAGAGCAGGTGATCAAGGACCTGCTGAAAAAAGTCCATAAAGAGGAACCCCAGCACTGGCACAAGGTTGCCAAAGAATGGCGCGGCGTGAGCGAAGAGACCACGACGGGCGTGCATCGGCTTTACCAGATGGTCGAGAAGGGCACGCTGCTGGTGCCGGCCATCAACGTGAACGACTCGGTGACCAAGTCGAAGTTCGACAATTTGTACGGCTGCCGCGAATCGCTGGCCGACGGCATCAAGCGCGCCACCGACGTGATGGTGGCCGGCAAGGTTGCGGTGATTTGCGGTTACGGCGACGTGGGCAAGGGCTGTTCGCACTCGCTGCGCGGCATGGGCGCGCGCTGCATTATTACCGAGGTTGACCCCATCAACGCCCTGCAGGCTGCGATGGAAGGATTCGAAGTGACAACGGTTGAAGACACGCTGGGCCGTGGCGACATTTACGTTACGTGCACGGGGAACACCGACATCATCACCCTCGAGCACATGAAGAAGATGAAAGACCAGGCCATCGTGTGCAACATCGGCCACTTCGATAACGAGATCCAGATGGACAGGCTGAACGCGGAGAAGGGTGTGGAGAAACTAAACATTAAGCCGCAGGTGGATTTCTACACTTTCCCCGACGGGCATGGGATTTTTGTGCTGGCCGAGGGGCGGCTGGTGAACCTGGGCTGCGCGACAGGCCATCCGAGCTTTGTGATGAGCAACAGCTTCGCCAACCAGACGCTGGCGCAGATTGACCTTTGGAAGAACAAGGACAGCTACGAGACGAAGGTTTACGTGCTGCCCAAGAAGCTGGACGAGGAAGTGGCCAGGTTGCATCTGGAGAAGATCGGCGTGAAGCTGACCAAGCTGAGCCAGAAGCAGGCGGACTACATCGGCGTGCCGGTGGAAGGGCCGTACAAGGCGGAGTTTTATCGGTACTAGAAAGCAGCTTCTAGCCTCTAGCTACTAGCTGCCAGCTCTGCCGGATTCTCGGGGTTGAGAATCCGGCAACTGCATATTTACAGGGCTGAAATGTCGATGACCAAACCACTCTCACTCTCGTTCGAGCTCTTTCCTCCGCGCACGCCGGAGGCGGCGGGCAAGCTGCCGGATGTTATCAAGCAGTTGGCGGCGCTCAAGCCGGACTACTTCTCGGTGACGCACGGGGCGGGCGGGTCGGATCAGGAAGGCACCTACGAGACGCTGCTGACGGTGGTGGAACACTGCGGCATTGAAGTGGCGCCGCACCTGACCTGCATTGGATCGACGCGTGCGAACGTTGCGGCACAGCTCGATCGGTACCGCGGGCAAGGAGTGAAGCGCATTGTCGCATTACGCGGCGACCTGCCGGCGACGGCCATGAGCCCGGCGGCGCCGGGCGAGTTCCACTACGCAAGCGAGCTGGTGAGTTTTATTCGCCAGATGCACGGCGATTGGTTCAGGATTGAGGTCGCAGCGTACCCCGAGATGCATCCGCAGGCGGCTGGGCCGGGCGCAGACTTCGAGAACTTTTGCCGCAAGGTTGAAGCCGGCGCAGACGCGGCGCTGACCCAGCTCTTCTACAACGCCGATGCGTACTTCGACTTTATGGAGCGGTGCCAGAAGGCCGGCATCACCATTCCGATTGTGCCGGGCATTATGCCCATTACCAGCTTCCAGAGCATTACTCGCTTTACCGGCGGTTGTGGTGCCGACTTGCCGCGCTGGGTTCGGCTGCGGCTTGAAGAACTGCAATTCGACAAGACGGCGCTGCACGATTTCGGCGTCGCAGTGGTCACGCGGCTGTGCGAAACGCTGCTGAAGAACGGCGTGCCGGGATTGCATTTCTATACCATCAACCAGGCTGAACCCACGCTGCGTTTGTGGAAGGCGCTGGCGCTGAACGCGCACGCGTAGACCGGCCGCAGGGCAGAGAACTACGGCAAAACCAGAGAAGATGTGTCCCGCATGGTTGCGTGCAAGGTCGCGGCCTCGGTATAAAGCGTCTGTGGTTTTGCTATAGGGTCTCTCTGACGGAGTTTTTTTGAAAGCGTCCCTTAGGGAACCCTTACTCATTTTGGAAGCTTTGCCGTAACGAGCAAACTCGTGGCCTGATACAAGGCCGCGTTCCAGTGAGTGTGCGGAGCTGGATACCGGCACGACAACCGCGCTGGAGCGCGGCGCTGCTTGGCTTACTCCGCAGGCGCAATGGGCTTGGTCGGTGGGGTCAGCGCGAATCCCTTGCGCACCAGAGCGAATCCCGGCTGCGGCAGTTCGGCCTGCAGGAGCTGATTCTCCGGCCCTGAGAAGAGATCGGTTTTGGCTCCCGCGATGGTGGCCACAAGGTGATGGACAACGATCGGTTTGCCGCCGAGGGTTCCTTTTTGATCGGCGTAGGTTGCAAGTGTGACCGGCTCAATGGACCCGGCATCCTTGGGAACAATGACCCAGAGGTCGCGATTGTTTTGGGTGACTGCGAGCGTAAGCAGCGTCTCGAGCGCGCCGGGATCGAAGTCGGGAAGGAAGACCGCAGCCTGGTGGCCGGCGAGCCGCGTGGTGGTGCTGCGGCCATTGGCCGAGATGTTCAATAGAAGCTGAGCTTCGTCGGGCTTGCAGACCGCGGTCGCCGCCGAACCGTTCACCGTGGCGCTCAGCAGCACATGCACCAGATTGTTGCCCGGGGTCAGCCGCTCAGTCTTCGAGAGCGCGTAATCCAGCCCCTGCATGTCTACCTTGACCATCGAGGACGAATCGTAGCCGTCGTTTGTCGCCGTCACGTGGAAGGAAGCTGTGCCGGTCTGGTGGCCGTTCTCAGCGACAATAAACTCGCCGGACTGTGCGGCGAGAGGCGAAACGGCGGAGACGAGAGCCAGGGCAAACCACAAAAATCGGCGTGCGAAAGTCATTCCGTATATATAGACACGGATTTGGGGATTGGGTTGCAGAAGGACAGCTTTTAGCTTTTTAGCTTCTAGCTGCCAGCTGCCAGCTTCGAGTTCTTAGCTCAAATACGAGGCGGGGCTTAAGCTTTGCGGCTGGTTGAGGTCTGCCGGGATAGGGTTGATCTCCCACCCCAGGCGCAAAAGACAAAACGCGCCCAGGGTGGGCACCTGACATCGAGTCAGCCTTTTACAGCGACGAAATCAGCTTTCGATAGGTCGCCTCCTGTGCTTTAACCCGGCTGGTGTCTGGGGCTTGCGGAAGAGATAAGCCGTGGAATCGTGGACCGAAGGTATTGGGCACATTGCACGGCGGCCCAAATCCAAAAGGGCCGGGACGTGATGTTTCATCGCTGACCAGCCAAGACGATGAGTCGCATACGATGGGTCCGCCCTGGTTATTGGTCAAGGTCGCACCGGAAGCATCAACGCTGGAATTGTCGAGCGCAAGGACGCCCGGACCGCCGTTTTGGGAGATTTGGCCGCCGCGAATGTAGGCTTCAGAGTTGCCATCCACGCGGACGCCCGCGCGCGCCGGGTAGGTTGTCTCGGGGCCGGTGCCGTTGTTGGTGATCAGGTCGTCGCCATTGATAAAAACCTGGCTGTGACCGAACACATCGACACCTGCGTCGGGTTCGCCGGTGATCTGGACGCCGTTCCAAAGCGTAAGCTGGCTGCCCATTCCAACGTAGACGCCGACAGGGCCGTTCCCGCTGATCACATTGGTCTGCCAGGGTCCGGTTCCGCTCGGCGCCGCGCCACTGAGGCTGATTTCGGAGCCTTCGTTAATGGAAACGCCACCGGCCTGATTCCCAGAGATCACATTGGGGCCGGCGGCGAGGTCCCACACATAGAGAACCGCGCGCGCATGTCCCTGGAACTGGATGCCGTATCCGGATGCATCGCCGGTAAGTACGGGACCCGAAGCAGGGGCGGACGTGTTGTTTTCGATGATCAGGTTGCCGCTTGCGTTCATCACGCCGTCCTGCAACTGGATACCGCCGCCCACATTGTTGCTGATATTGACGGGACCGGTGGCCCCGGTAAAACTGATGTCCCCGGAACCGGTTGCGTATACGCCGAAATTGCCGTTGTTATTGAAGGTCCCGGTGCCCTCGACAGCCACAGACGAATCTGAAATGCTAAGACCGGTGCCGGCGTTGTTGCTGCTGGCGCAACTATCGAGGGCCACGTTGAGACTGTACGAGATGCCGATTCCGTTTCCAGATGACCCTGTGACATCCATCCCGTACAGGAACAAATTCTGCACACCGCTGATCGTCAGGCTGCCCTGCAGATTTGCCGTTTGTCCCCAGGGCGCGCCGATCCAGAGGTTGTTGAGGTCTGAGATGGTGACGTTTTCCGTACAGGGGCCGGTGATCTGAACGACAGCGCCATTGGTGAGAAGAGGCACTACCGAGTTGATGGTGGTGTACGCGCCAGGCGTATTACCGGTGCAGTCGACGACATATTGGCCGAGGACGCGTGTGGGAGCGAGCAGGACGAACGCTATTCCACAAAGAACTGCAACGGGAAGACCAAGTCTGATGGTCCGCATAGGGACCTCCTTTTCGTTCAGTGTGAGTTTTTCCCATCGGGAAGCGGTGTCCAAGAATACTCTCACGAGGCTGTGAATGGAAACGGCCGACTCCAAGTGAGCCGGCCGTTTGAAGAAGCCATGGTTCTCCACCCATCCTCGATCCGGCGAGGC
>JASHVU010000392.1 GCA_030044455.1 Acidobacteriaceae bacterium
CCTGCGCAATCGTGTGCGGATTGAGATGGAGTGGCTTCGACGCGGCCCCAAGGCTCGCGCCACCAAGGCCAAGGCCCGCATTGACAACGCCAATGCTCTCATCGCCGAGCTGCGTGACTCTGAATCCCGCAGTCGCATTGCCGCGACCGGCATCGACTTTGACTCGACCGGCCGCCAGACCAAGCGGCTCATCGAAATAGAGAACGCTGCCGTTACTCTCGGGCATCGCAAGATTCTTCACGGCGTCAGCGTCAACCTTACCAATGGTCTCAAGCTCGGACTCGCGGGCTCCAACGGCTCCGGCAAAACCACGCTCATCCGCGCCATCACGGGCGAAATCCCGGTGAGTGCCGGCGAAATTCGTCGTGCTCCCGGCCTGCGTATCGTTTACTTTTCGCAAAAACGCGAACTGGACACGTCCCTCACTCTGCGCCGCACGCTCGCGCCCGACTCTGACTCCGTCATCTACCAGGATCGCGTCGTCCATGTTGCCGGCTACGCTTCGCGATTCCTTTTCACGAGCGAACAACTCAATCAGCCGGTCGAGCGCCTGAGCGGCGGCGAGCGCGCCCGCGTCCTCATCGCTCAGCTCATGCTTCAGCCCGCCGACGTGCTCATCCTCGACGAGCCCACCAACGACCTCGATATTCCTACGCTCGAAATCCTCGAGGAATCTCTGCTCGAGTTCCCCGGCGCACTGGTCCTGGTCACTCACGACCGCTATCTGCTCGACCGCGTGACCAACGCCGTCCTCGGTCTCGACGGATTCGGTCACTCAGCGCTCTTCGCCGACTACCTGCAATGGGAAGCCTGGCGCGAGAGCCGAGTCCGAGCGGCATCGGGAACTCCAGCAGCAGAAGCGCCGCAACCGAGCCCAACCGATCAAGCTGCGACCGCCGCTCTGGCCGCGCCGCCGGCCCGGAAAAAGCTCTCCTACCTGGAACAACGCGAGTACGACGCGATCGAATCCCGCATCGCCGAAGCCGATGCCCGTCTCCGTGCCGCGGAGCAGCGCATCGAGGCTCCCGAAGTCGTAACCGATCCTCAGGCACTCACC
This sequence comes from Acidobacteriaceae bacterium, assembly GCA_030044455.1. GTDB lineage: Bacteria > Acidobacteriota > Terriglobia > Terriglobales > Acidobacteriaceae > Telmatobacter. Next base: position 1,058 of record JASHVU010000392.1, read on the forward strand.
GAGGCGATCGCGGAACTCGAAGAGGCAAAAGCCGATCACCACGCCGTGTACGAACGCTGGGTGGAACTGACCGAAAAGATCGGAGGATGAAGCCGTTCGGAGAAATGCAAAAACCTCTTGACACACGATACCTTGTACTGCATAGTATCGTGTTGTGGAAGAAAAGCAAACTCCAATCCCTGAATCCGCTGACAAATGGGAGGTCCAGCTTCGCAAGGGCTCGCTGGAACTGGCTATTTTGGCAGCATTGTGGGGCGGACGGCTCTACGGGCTTGAAATTCTGCGCCACCTTGAAAAGGGCTCCGACCTGGTGGTGGCGGAGGGAACCGTCTACCCGCTGCTCACGCGGCTGCGCGCACTGGGGCTGGTCGAGTCGGTGTGGGTGGAGTCCGACTCGGGACATCCGCGCAAGTACTACAGCCTGACCGCGGCGGGCCGCGAGCGCGCGCTCGAGATGGGCCGCACCTGGGCGCGCTTTGCCGCAAGCCTCAACAACCTTCTCGAGCCACTGAACGGCGCAGTCCGAAAGGAGAGATTATGACCCTTCCTGAAGCTTCACAGAAAGCCATCGACGACTATCTTGCGGCGTTGCGCCGGCAGTTACGCGACCTGATGGAAGAAGACATGAACGATATTGTCGAAGAGATTCGCGCCCACATTCTGGACAAGACCGTTGCCGGCGCCGATCCCGCGCAGGTCGAGCAGGCGCTGGCCGCGCTGGGTGCGCCACGCGAGCTTGCCGCTCGCTACTGCACTGAGGAGATGATGAGGCGTGCCGAGGCGCATCGATCGAGCACGCAAAAGGCACGCATCGTGGGCCGCTGGACCTTCAGTATTCTCGCCGGCCTGGTTGTCCTGATTGTGTCGGCGGTGGGCTACAGTCTGGGCGGGCTTTTCATCATCATGGGAATCGCTAAACTGATGTGGCCAAAGGGAACGGGCCTGTGGGAGAGTCATTATCCGGATGGAACCTGGGGGCTTGGCCTTTCGGGCGGCAGCGGCAACACGCCGCCCGCGAACGCGCACGACCTGCTTGGCTGGTGGCTTTATCCAATCGGATTCATTCTGGGACCGGTCGTCATCTATGGAACCTACCGGCTGGGCCGATGGACCGCGCGCAAGCTGTGGCCGGCGCGCAAGCGAAGCTACGCAGCAACTGGGCCGCAGACTGAGCCCTGATATGCCCGCCGGCTGAGGCGCTGCCGGAGGCCGGCTCTGCTTGAGGAGGCTATCATCGGAATTGCGAGACAAATTCGGCGGCCAGGCGGAAAATGGCGGCCGCCAACAAGGAGGGCACCTGATGCCCACCTCACAATCCGATGCTCTTGTGGTTTATGGCGTCACCGGCGATCTCGCCCACAAGATGATCTTCCCCGCACTTTATGCGATGGTGAAACGCGGAACCCTCAACGTACCGTTGATTGGTGTTGCGTTTCCGAAATGGTCTCTTGAGCGTCTGCAGAGGCGAGCAGCCCAGAGCATTAGGCAATCGGGAGGGATCGACAACAAGGCGGCCTTTCATCATCTAGTGTCGCTGCTCAAATATGTAAGCGGGGATTATAACGACAGCAAAACCTTTACGGCGATCAGGGAATCGCTCGGGAGAGCACGCCGTCCGGCACATTACCTCGCCATCCCGCCGTCGCTCTTCGGGACCGTCATCAAGGGGCTGGGCGCAGCCGGGTTGGCTGAGAATGCGCGCGTTATTGTAGAAAAGCCGTTTGGGCGCGACCTGGCATCGGCGCGCGCGCTCAACAGCGTGGCGCGGTCCGTATTCCCTGAGGACTCGATCTTCCGCATCGATCACTTCCTGGGCAAGGAAGCGATCATGAATATCCTGTATTTCCGTTTCGCCAATTCATTTCTTGAGCCAATCTGGAACCGCAACTACATCTCCAGCGTCCAGATCACTTTGTCTGAGAGCTTCGGCGTGGGAACGCGCGGCGCGTTTTACGAGTCTGCCGGTTGCCTGCGAGACGTCATCCAGAATCATCTCTTTCAAATCGTTGCGCTGCTGGCCATGGAACCGCCGGCGGGCCGGCATTTTCGGGCTGT
>JASHVU010000393.1 GCA_030044455.1 Acidobacteriaceae bacterium
CGAGATGATAATGGCCGGCCTCCATCGCAGCCTCCCATACCTGACCCTCCTGCTGCTCGCCGTCACCCATAAGGCAGAAGATCTTGTGCTTCTTATAGTCGATGCGTGCGGCCAGCGCCATGCCGACAGCAATGCTCAATCCCTGGCCAAGCGAGCCGGTTGAGACTTCGACTCCCGGCAGCTTGAGCCAGTGCGGATGGCCCTGGAACGGCGAACCGAGTTTGCGCAGGGTGACGACATCATCGAGCGGACAGAAGCCGGCCATACCGAGCGAAACGTAGAGCGCGGGAGCCTTGTGACCGGCCGACCAGATAATACGGTCGCGATCTGGCCAATTGGGATTGTTGGGATCGTGATTGGCAGCGCGAAGGTAGAGTGCTGCGGCGAGATCCATCATGGAGAGCGTGCCGCCGGCATGACCCGAGCCGGCCGCGCACAGCGCGACCAGGTTGTAGCCGCGCATGAGTCGCGCCGCGTCTTCGAGCTCGGAGATGGAATACTGGCGTGTGGTCGTTCCGGTGGTTGAGTTGGTAAGCGGCATGGTCGGTCTCCTTTGCGCGACTGCGGGTCGCCGCGGGCTAAAGCCCTCGCGGCTCCGTCGCCCCTACGGGGCTAAGCAAGATTTTTGTCGTGCCTACCCAGGACTCAAGTCCTGGGCTAACATCCTCACCTCCCTTCGGGAGGCGGTACATCGGTGTCGCTAACGCGTGCTCATTCAAACTCTCATCCTCCCTAGGGGAGGCGGTGCATCGGATGACGAATACGTGCCCTGACTCTTTCTTCCGCACCCGACTTTCCTTTCCCTTCAGGCGCGGGTGAAGACGCCCGCGCGACCGCCGGCCAGGAGGCCGGCGGTACGAAGTTACAAGTTGCTGTTTGCCCAGAGCTCGATACGGCGCAGGGCTTCCATCAGATTCTCCATGGAGTTGGCGACACTGAAGCGTACGAAGCCTTCACCGTAGCGGCCGAACGAAGTGCCTGCCAGCCCCGCGACACCGGCTTCATCGAGCAGTGAGTCGGCGATGGCCTTCGCGCCCCAGCCGGTTTGCTCAATGTTGGCGAAGACGTAGAAGGCGCCCTTGGGCATGAGCACGTGGAATCCGCGAATCTTGTTGAGACCGTCGACAAATGCGCGGCTGCGGCGCTCGAACTCGGTGCGCATGACGCGAACAGCGCTCTGGTCGCCGGTGAGCGCCTCGAGTGCAGCGCGCTGCGTGAAGCTGGCGGTGCAGGAGTTGGAATTGGTCATGAGCCGTGTGATTTCAGTGGCGAGGTCGGCGCGCATGACGCCGTACCCGATGCGCCAGCCGGTCATGGCATAGGTCTTTGAGAATCCGTCGAGCAAGATGGTGCGTTCTTTCATACCGGTCACGCTCATGATGGAAAACGGCTCTCCCTCGAATTGCAAACGGCTGTAGATCTCGTCGGAGAGGATCATAACGTCGCGATCGCCGATGACGCGTGCCGCAGCTTCAATGTCGGTGCGGTCGAGAACGCCACCGGTTGGATTCTGCGGCGAGTTGAGAATGATGAGGCGGGTACGCGGAGTGATAAGGCGCGCGAGTTCGTCGATATCCATCCTGAACTCGCGCTCTTCGCGCAGTGGAATCGGAACGGCAGTGCCGCCTGCGTAGTTGATCATCGACTCGTAGATGGGGAAACCGGGATTGGGGTAGATGACTTCATCGCCTTCGTCGATGAGGGCGAGCATGACGTAGAACATGATGGGTTTGCCGCCGGGAACGACGACAACTTCGTTGGGCTCGACCAGGACGCGGCGCGTGCAGCTCACGTATTGGGCGATGGTTTCGCGCAGTTCGGGCAGGCCGGCGGAGGGACCATAGTGGGTGTAGCCGCCGCGCAGGGCAACCACCGCAGCCTCGACGATGTTGGGCGGAGTGGCGAAGTCGGGCTCGCCGATTTCGAGGTGGACGATATTGCGGCCCTGCCGCTCGAGTGCCTTGGCGCGGGCCAGAACCTCGAAAGCTGTTTCAGTGCCCAGGCGCGACATGCGCCGCGCCAGCTTCAATTCATATTCGACTGCTTGTGTTGACATGGTGCACGCTCCGAATGGCGGGACCCCGGCTGGCGAGATCGAATCTCGCTGGCCGGCGAATCCGGCGGCTCTCCGCTGGTCAGGCGAACATAAATGCCGCAAAATAAGGCGCTTCCTTTGGGAAGGCGCCGGGCGAATGCAGCGGCTTCAAGTTCGCCGAAAGCGTAGATTCGCTCTTGGCCGGGGGAGATTATACGCAGATTGAAAAATGGTGGGATGTGACGGGTGAACATTGCGGCGAGCGGTGGATTTGAAGGAATTGATGGGCGGGATGGCGGGGTTTGACGAGAAGTACGAATGACGGGGCCGGCGCTTAGCGGAATCAACCGAAGCTTAATAATTGAGTGGGTGTACGGCGGATAGCATGGGCAGGGGTTCCTACCAGGCATAAGGCCGCAGTTGGTGAGGGCGAGTTTGTAGCCGAATCGTAAAGCGTTCAGAAGTCGCGAATTTACTTCAGATAGGCATGGACCAGGTCAATGAGATCCTCGGCCAGTTCGGGAGCGATCTGCTCTTTGGCGCCGTCGACCAGATGGAAGCGGATGTGAGTTTCAAGTACCTCGGCCATGAGGCCGTTGACGCCGCCACGTACGGCGGCGAGCAGCATGAGTTGTCCGCCGCAGTCCTCGTCGGCGTTCAGCGAGCGCTCGACGGCGTCGAGCTGGCCACGGACTTTTCGGAGGCGTTGAAGGAGCTTCACTTTTTCTCGATCCATATGCGACATTTTCACGTTCTCCTGCTTGACAATACCTACCGGGGGTATAGTATTTACCCAGTGGGGGTATAGAATCGCTCCCTTTTATTGTATGCCTGCCCGCTTTGCCAAACCGATCGGAATAGTGCTGGCTGTGGTGGTTGCCGGCGGCTGCGGAGCGGAGGCGTTTGCTCAGGAAGTTCCGCAGGCACCATTCCCGCAGAACGGTCAGGTCGCCGTTGTGCAACCGGAAACTGATTTCCTGTTTGCGTGGCAGGTGCCTTTGCACCCACCCTTCCTGCCATTGCAGGACAGCGTACCTGTGCCGACGACCAGTGCCGTCGCGGACCCCAGCGCAGCCCCATCTGAGTCTGTGAACCCGCCAGTGCTTTCGATGGCGCCGCACACCGAGGTCGGGCGCTATTGGGTTTCGGGGCAAGCTAACAGCATCTTTCAGATGCATGGACATTTTCATTCGCCCTACGAGGGGACGAACAGCCTGCGCGACATTTTTGAATACAAGGCGTCGGAAGTGGCGACGCTCTACCTGGGGTATCAGATCAAGCCCAATACACGATTTAACACCGATCTGATTGTCGACTTTGAAAACGCCGGCGGGCGGGGAATCAGCCAGGCATTGGGGCTAGCCGGGCAGACGAACCTCGACGTGGTACGGAACCCGAACCTGAGCACGGCGCCATATCTTTCGCGCGGCGAAATTCACCAGATTATCGGCCTGACCAATGAGATGACCGATCAGGATCGCAGCCAGTTTGCTCTTGCGACCAAGATCCCGGTGCGCCGGTTTGAGATTCGCATCGGCAAGATGAGCGTGCCTGACACCTTCGACATCAACTCGGTGGGAACGGACAGTCATTTGCAATTCACCAATTGGACGATCGACAACAACGGGGCATGGGATTATGCCGCCGACACGCGCGGCTATACGGTGGGCGGCATTCTGGAGTACGACGACCGGGTGTGGTCGGCACGCTACGGCATCTTTGCCATGCCGGTGATCGCCAACGGCATTGACCTGGACTGGGCTTTCAACCGCGCCAACGGTCAGAACTGGGAGTGGGAACTGAGGAAGGGGTTGCTTTCACCTTGGCAGAAGACGAAACGCGTGGGCGCGATTCGCGTGCTGAGCTACGTGAATCACGCGCACATGGGCGACTACCGCGAGTCGGTCAACGAGTTTCTGGACGGGATTACGGCAACGCCGGAGATTACGGCGACTGAAAAGTTCGGGACCGTGAAATACGGATTTGGGCTGAACACCGAGCAGGAAGTGACCGACAGCCTGCGACTTTTTGGACGCTTCGGATGGAACGAGGATCAGCACGAGTCGTTTGCGTACACCGAGGTGGGACAGACAGTGCTGTTTGGCGGAGATTATGCCGGCCACAGCTGGCACCGGCTCAACGACAAGTTGGGTGTAGCGTTTGTTTCGAATGCGATCAAGCGCGATCATCAAGCGTATCTTCATTACGGCGGGCTGGGGTTCCTGCTGGGGGATGGCGGGCTGACCTACGCCCGCGAGGACATTATCGAGTGGTATTACAACGCGCACATCTGGCGCGGGCTGTTCGGCACGTTGGGCGGGACACAGATTTGGCATCCCGGGTATAACGCTGCTCGCGGGCCGGTATATGTGCCGACGGTGCGGGCGCACATCGATTTTTGAGATGCGGCGCCAAGAGCGCGCCACATTTTCATCAAAAAGCACGGTCCGATGTTGCAGACTGATTGATGAGGATTTACGGGGAATGCGACTCGAACGAATTGCGCCGGCCTGCGGCGCCGGTCTGCGGCCAAGGTCTCTCCACGGACTGATTCGAGCGGCTGTTTTGACTGCTGTTATGACGGCAGCAGCAGCGGGCTGCGCCGGAGCGCAGGCCCTCACTCGATTGCAAGGAATTCGCACGATTGACGTAGCGCAGATGGGCACAGGAGACGCCGCAGACGCGTTGCGGCTGAGAATCATCGATCGGCTGAAGAAGAGCGGACGGGTAAGAGTGGTTGAAGGCGCGGCCGGCGAGGACGTATCGCTGCACGGCGAATCGCATATCTGGGCCACGGGGACGATCAAGCTTAATCCGCATTCTGGTGGCGCGACCCAAACGGTATACCAGGGATATCTCTCGGTAGAACTGGTCGGAAGCACGGGGCAGACGCTGTGGTCGTACCTGGTAACTCCGAGCCGGTTCCGAACCACGGGCATCACCGACGACCTGGCAGACCAGATGGTGACGCGGCTGCTTGAAGCGATCGCGAGCGGCGCGGCGGGGACGGGCGATGCAAATGAGGAGGCGAGCACTTCGCATGTTACTCTGCGCGCTGCCGGCAGCACTCTGGCTGCTCCGCTTTACCGGAAGTGGTTTGAGACTTCGGGCATGGAAGTGAGCTATGACGCAGTTGGCTCGGAGGCCGGAATCGTTGCGCTTGCTGCCGGTCGCGTGGATTTTGCCGCGACGGACTATCCGCTAACGATAGACGGTCCGATGCCGGCGAAGAACGTGATCCAGATTCCTACGGTTCTGGGGGGCGTGGTACCGATCTACAACCTGCCCTCATTGGAACGCACGCTGAATTTTACTCCGCAAGTTCTGGCCGGCATCTACATGGGGACGATTCGCAAGTGGAACGACCCGCGCATTGCCGAGGCCAATCACGGCGCGCATCTGCCCGACGCTGAAATCGCCGTGGTGCATCGCTCTGATGGAAGCGGAACGACGTTTGTGTGGACGAGTTATCTCTCGCTGGTTTCGCCTGAGTGGAAGGCGGCAGCCGGAATTGGTGCGCGCGTGAACTGGCCGGTGGGCACAGGCGCGGCGGGCAACGACGGCGTTGCGGATCTGGTGAACAGGACTTCGAATTCGATTGGATATGTGGAACTGATCTATGCCATCCAGCACGAGCTGAATTATGGGGCAGTGAAGAACGCCGCCGGCGAGTTCATCAAAGCGGATCTGGCCAGCATTACCGGTGCCGCGGCAGGTGCGAAGGTTGGTCGCGACGAAGATGCGGGTTTCGGAATTCTCAATCAGCCGGGCCGGGATGTGTACCCGATCAGCACATTCACGTGGCTGGTGGCGCCGGTTGAAGGCGTGAGCGCGGAGAAACGCGCAGCTATGGCGGATCTGCTGAAGTGGGCGCTGACCACCGGGCAGAAGCAATGCGCGTCGCTGGGTTACGCGCCGCTGCCGCAGAAAATTGCGTCGAGTGAACTCGACGCGCTGAAGGCGTGGGCGGAGAAGAAGTGAACCTGCGGTCGACGGTGCGGCGACCAGCGAATTGCGTTGACCGTCTCGGCAAATTGGCCCGCTCGGCACCTAAATAATGAAACTCCCGCCTGCAGAGACTGTCAGAGTGGGACGATAATTCCAATGTGTGGCGCCGAGTCATTCCGCTGACGCTTGTCCTGCTGGTACTGGCTGGTGAGATGCTCTGTGCTCAGGAATACAGCTTTCGCAGCTTCGGCGCTTCGGAAGGCCTTACAAATCTCACCGTCCGCGAAATCTATCAGGACCGACCAGGTTTCATCTGGGTAAGTACTGAAAACGGCATCTACCGCTACGACGGCGACCGCTTTGATTCGTTTGGGCCCGCACAGGGGATCCCGTTCAATTCTGAAGCCGCGATCGGCGAAGGTCCTGACGGTCATTTGCTGGCGGGGGGAAACTTCGGGCTCTACCGTCTCTCCAGCAATCGGTTTGAAAAGCTTGCAACCCCGTTCAAAGCTGTATCGAGCAGGCAGGGTATCCAATCGGACGGCAAAGGTCACACATATCTTGGCACCGACGCCGGGCTAGTGGAACTTGATTTCTTGCCCGGCAACCATGGAATTGCCTTTCGCAGCTTTCCGCAGCCGACTGGAACATCCGGAGTCCAGGTCAATGGGGTTTTCAGCGATGGCGATGTTCTGTGGTACGGTTGCGGACTGGAACTCTGCCGGATGGACGCTCGCGGAACCAGAGTCTTCTCGCGAGAGAGCGGTCTTCCGCCTGCGCGAATGCTCAGCATCCGGAAAGACCTGAACGGGAATCTCTGGGTGGTGGCGGAAGGTTTCGGCATCTTCGTCTGGCCTGCCGGCAAGGCGAGGTTTGAAAGGCCAAATCTACCGGTCCCGCCTGCAAACATCCGGGACACTCCCAGCCTCGACCGGGATGGGCGGCTCCTGCTTCCGTCGCCGGGCGGTTTGCTGATCTGGGAGGGAAAGAAGTGGAGAAGGATCAGCCGCTCCGCCGGGCTTCGTGGTGCAGTCGATACCGTCCTCGATGACCGCCAGAATTCACTCTGGATCGGCCTGGGTGGCCGAGGTCTGGTCCTTTGGCGCGGCTACCGGGAGTGGGAGAACTACTCGGCCGAGAGCGGGCTTGCCGCAGAGTACGTTTACGGAATTCTCCCCATGAAGGATGGATCGCTCTGGGTAGGCACGGGTTCAGGTCTGTTTCGGAAGCAGAAGCCAGAATCCCCTGGAGCATTCACCACGGTGCGGGGATTCGATGCCGTCGTCGTGCATAGCTTAATTGGCGCACCCAATGGAGACATCTGGGCAGGCTCCGAAGGTCGAGGCGTGGCTCGCATTCGGCCCCGAACGCTTTCAGCAAAGTGGTTTGGCGACGCGGAAGGCCTTACCGGGAAAAATGTCTATGATCTGCGCATCGACGGTGAGAATCGACTCTGGGCGGCCACCGAGGCAGGTCTGTTCATGGCCCCCGCACCTTACCTTAGATTCTCTCGCATCAGCGAATTACCGGCTACGCGGATGTGGGGAGTGGTCCAGGGGACAGATGGCACGGTGTGGGCTGGTGGCGACGGCGGGCTCTTCGCATTACAAGCCGGCCACTGGAGGACCTTCACTCGCGACGACGGCTTGAGCAACACAGAAGTGCTTTCACTCGGCGCCGGGCCAAACGGAGTCATCTGGGTGGGCTACCAATTCGGAGGCGGCATTGACCGCATCCATCCCCAGGCTGGTGCCATGGTGATTGAAAAGAACGTGCAACGACCTGGCACGGACGGGATGATTTATTTCCTCAAATATGACGCCAAGGGACGATTGTGGGTCGGCACTCAACACGGCGTGGACGTTTGGGACGGCGCCCGCTGGGCACACTACGACATGAACGACGGCCTTGTCTGGGACGACTGCGACACGAACGGATTCGCCCAAGGGCCGGATGGCGCCATCTGGATCGGAACCAGTGGAGGGCTGTCACGCTTCAAGCTCCTCCCGCGTCAGGAATCCGG
>JASHVU010000394.1 GCA_030044455.1 Acidobacteriaceae bacterium
TGCGAGCGCGGCCGCAAAGATATCCGTCGCAGACTCAGACCCCCACAGATGGGATCATCCACGGATGAGCGCTCTGAAATAGAACCTCGTCGTTTCTTCATTGAACGGGAGACTGACCGTAGGTTCTCGCTAATCATGCGTTCCCTACTTCCTACTCCCTGCCTTCAGCATTTCGCGCCTTCACCTTGACCCAGATCGGCGTGCCATCGAAGCCGAAGGACTCGCGAATCTGGTTTTCGAGGAAGCGCTCAAAGGCGAAGTGGAGCTTGATGTCGCGATCTGTGAAAAGCACAAAGGTGGGCGGGGCGACGGCGGCTTGCGTCATGTAAAAGATGCGGACACGTTTGGCCATGGGCACGGGCGCACGCTGGAAATCGATCTTGTCGAGGAAGCGATTCATTTGGCCGGTTGAGACGCGCTTGCGGCGCTCGACTGCGACCTTTACAACTTCGCGCAGCAGGCGGGCCATGGCTTTGTGCTGCGGGCCGGCGCCGTGCTCACTGGCCTTGAGTGCGGAGAGAAAAATGACGGGCGCGTAGTCGAGATACTTGAGCGCCGAGCGCAGTTGGCGTTCGAAGATATCCCGGTCGGCCGGAGGTTTCGAGTCGGTGCGTCCCGTGGTGACCGCATCCCACTTGTTTACGACCAGGATGACGCTGCGGCCGCTTTCGTGCGCGTAGCCGCCGATTGTGGCGTCGCTGGCAGTAACGCCTTCTGTGGCGTCGATAACCAGCAGCGCCACGTCGGCAGCCTCAAGATGCCGTCGGGCCATCACCACGCTCAGTTTCTCAGCCATCAGGTGCGTCTTGCCTTTGCGCCGGATGCCGGCCGTGTCGACGAAACGCAGCGTGGAGCCCTCGAACTCGACCACTTCGTCGACGGCGTCGCGCGTGGTGCCGGCAACGGGCGAAACAATGGCGCGCGAAGTGCCAGTGAGCGCATTGAGCAAAGTGGATTTGCCCACGTTGGGTCGGCCAATGATTGCAACCGAGGTTTCATGCTGCTCGAATTCGCCGTGGGTGCGAGTCTTTTTGCGTCCTTTGGAGTCGTGGGAGTCGTCATCGAGTTCGCCGCTGACTTGCTGACTTATTGGGTGCCCCATCCTAGCGACGTCTTTGTTTTTGTCGCTAGGGTGGGAGCGATCTTCGCCAGCAGAAGATTCGGGGATGGCTTCCGCAATCGCGTCGAGCAGCTCTCCGATACCCAGCGCGTGTTCGGAACTGATGGGATAGAGGTCCCGAATGCCGAGGCGGCGGAAGTTCTCGGCCTCGGCTGCGAGGCCTTCGCCCTCGACCTTATTGACCGCGAGAAACAGCGGCTTGCCGTTGCGGGCGAGCAGACGGGCGAGATCGTAGTCGGGGCGTGCCAACTCGGTGCGCACATCCACAACCAGCACCAACGCGCTGGCTTCGTCGAGAGCGACGCGGGCCTGGTTATAAATCTCGCTGGGAATCAGCTCAGGATCGTCGGGTACGATGCCGCCGGTGTCGACCAGCCGGTAGCGGCGGCCGGCCCACTCGTACTCGCCGTAGATGCGGTCGCGCGTGATGCCGGGTTCGTCTCCCACAATCGATCGGCGGCTGCGCGTGAGCCGGTTAAAGAGCGTGGATTTGCCCACGTTGGGCCGGCCTACAATCGCCACGAGCGGCAGGCTGTGAGCCCCGGTGCGCGCCACCACAACCGATCTGCGATAGGTTGGCAAAAGTCACTCCCGCTCTATGACGCCCATTGGCTGGACGTCTGTCTCAAGTCTATCTGGAAGCATTGCCTGACCATGCGTCAGTCGGCGGCATTAATCTCCCCTAATAATCCAGCATGGTATTCGGCGTCCCATTTGCCTCACTCTTTTTTTGAGGAATCACCTATGCATATCCACGGCAACGATTGGAACGTGCAAGCCGCGAGCCTGGCAGGAGCAAGCAGCTACCGGGCGGAGAATGCTGAACGAGCGGCGCAGACTCGAAGGCGACTACTGAATACCGCAGAAACTCTCGAAGGCTCATCTCTCGAGGCATCCGATCCCAGCGCCAGGTTTCTGGTTGGCGAGTGGCTGAACGTGCGCCACAATAAGTCTCTGGCAGACGACGAGTACACACCCGGAACGTCCCAGGGCGATGGCCGGCTCTGAGAAATAAAGTTTGCCGCGGTTCCCGCAAATTTTCGCTGCCAATCCCACGCCGCTCCTTGTACACTGCATCCCATTCCCTTGCTAGGAGACTACTACCATGCCTAAGTACGTCATCGAGCGCGAGGTCCCCGGCGCCGGGTCCCTTTCACCCGAACAGCTGCACGCAATTTCGCAAACGTCCTGCGGAGTGCTGCGCAATCTCGGCCCCGAAATCCAATGGCTGCACAGCTACGTGACCGACAACAAGATCTACTGCATCTACATCGCGCCGAATGAAGCACTGGTTCGCGAACACGCGGCGCAGGGCGGCTTCCCGGCCAACAGCGTCTCGCAAATTCGCACCGTCATCGACCCGACAACTGCCGAGGCTTGATCCGCTTTTAAGCGCAGGCGCGTTTCCACCTCTATGATGGAGGAACGCGCCCTCATGCCCTCGACTCCCGCCCAAACCCGTTCTCTTCCCTCGCTGCATGAGTTTTTTGCGCCCGGCGGCATCCTGGCGCAGTCACCACTGCCGTACGAGTACCGCCCCGGCCAGCTTGAGATGGCCAAAGCAGTGGAGCGAGCGCTGGCCGAGCACCGCCATCTGATTGTGGAGGCCGGCACGGGCACGGGAAAGACGCTGGCCTATCTGCTGCCGGCTTTGCGAACCGGGCAGCGGGTGATTATCTCCACCGGGACCAAGGCGCTGCAGGATCAGCTCTACTTCCGCGACATTCCCTTTCTCGAGATGCTGCTCGGCGACCTGCAGGTGTGCTACATGAAGGGCCGCGCCAATTACCTGTGCAAGCACAAGCTCTACGCACTCCGCGATCTGCCCGTGCTCACCGGCCTCGAGGAGGTGGACGAATACCAGCAGATTGCCGAGTGGGAGAAGACCACCGAAACCGGCGACCGGGCCGAACTTTCGGCGCTACCTGAGACCAGTTCGCTATGGGGCAAGCTGGACGCGCGCTCCGAAGCCTGCCTTGGCTCGACCTGCCCCGACTACCGGCACTGTTTTATTACCGAGATGCGCCGTAGGGCCGCCGAGTCCGACATCATTATCGTCAATCACCACCTGTTTTTTGCCGATTACGCGGTGCGGCAGATGGCGTCGGGCGCGCCGGACGCGGGGATTCTGCCGGAAGCGGCAGCGGTGGTGTTCGATGAAGCGCACGAGCTGGAAGAGGTGGCCTCGCAGTATTTCGGGCGATCACTGTCGAATGCGCGCCTTGAAGATTTTGCCCGCGACGCCGATGTGATGCTGCGCGGTAAGACCGGCGCAAGTTCGTTGCCGGCGCTCACGCAGCAGTTGCGCGATCGCTCCCGGTTGTTTTTTGCGGCGCTGCCCGTTGGCGGCGACGGGCGACATCCGTTCCAGGATCGCCAGGCGTTCCTCGAGTCGTCGGGCGATTTGTATCTTTCGGTGCGAGCCACGCTGCGCCAGATTGAAGCCGAGTTCGACCGGTTCTCGGAACTGGATGAAGCAGCGGGCCTCAAGAGCCGTGCGGCGCTGCTGGCCGAGGATTTGAAGTTCATGCTCGAAGCGCCGGCCTCGAACATGGTGTTCTGGATCGAGCGGCGGGGGGGCGGTGGCGCGCTGCGCACTTCGCTTAGCGACGCACAAGAGCACGGCGGCCGTGCTTTGAAAGGGCACGACTTCAGCCGTGCCGCATCGAGACAAAAAGCGAGTGGGGCTCTAGCCCCTGAAGGAAGCTCCTCCGGAAATCGATTGGCGGACGAGCTTACGCGGGCAGCCTCGAAAGAGGCGTCTCTAAATCGACTCAACCAGCGAGGCAGCGCCATTCATCTGCAGGCCACGCCGATCGATGTATCACAGCTTTTAAGCGAGCTCGTATTTGAGCAGGTGCCCACGGTTGTGCTCACCTCAGCCACACTTACCGTGCAGGGAGGCTTTCAGCACCTGCGCAAGCGGCTGGGGCTGGTAGAAGCGCGCGAACTCGTGGTTCCCTCGCACTTCCGCTACGGCGAGCAGGCG
>JASHVU010000395.1 GCA_030044455.1 Acidobacteriaceae bacterium
TACCCTGCGCTCCATCGCCTCGTAAAGCGCGGCTGGGTCACCGCCAAGTGGGAAACCGCCCCGGACCGCAATCGTGAATTCAAGTACTACCGGCTCACCGACAAGGGCCGCAAGCAGCTCACGGTCGAAGAGTCGCAATGGAAGCAGATGGCAGATGCAGTCGCCCGCGTCATGTGGCCAACGGCCGAGGAGAGCTAGAAAGCGGGGAACAAGGGAACGAGAGATCGACGCAGGAGATTCGGTATGGCTTGGTGGCCATCAAAGAAGCGTCACGCAGACCTCGACCGCGAGCTCCGCTCCGACCTCGAGCTCGAAGCAGAAGAGCAGCGCGAACGCGGTGTGCCCGCCGACGAGGCCCGCTATGCCGCCCTGCGCGCCTTCGGTAATCCCACGCTGATTCGCGAGCAAACTCACGATACGTGGCGCTGGACGGGCATCGAACGAATCTGGCGAGATGTGCTCTATGCGCTTCGACAGCTCAAGAGGTCTCCGGGATTCGCACTGACTGTTGTCCTGACCCTCGCACTCGGCATCGGCGCGAATGCGGCCATCTTCCAACTGCTTGATGCGGTGCGGCTCCGCAGCCTGCCCGTGGAAGACCCGCAATCGCTCGCGCTGATTCACATTGACGGAGGAGACCAGGGGTTTGGCATCTCCAAAGACGACAACTCCCTCAGTTATGCGGTGTGGCAGGAAATCAGCCGCATGCAGAAGGGATTCTCGGGAGTCTTTGCCTGGACCGATGCTGAGGTTCAACTCGGATCCGGCAACGACAAGAAGCCAACCCATTCCGTCTGGGTATCCGGAGATGCATTCTCAACCCTTGGTGTCATTCCGATCCGCGGCAGATTGTTCAATTCCTCCGACGATCGCCCCGGATGCGGCATCGTCGGCGCGGTCATCAGCGATGGTTTCTGGAAGGCGCAACTCGGTGGAAACGAATCCGCCGTTGGATCCATCTTGATGCTCGACGATCGTCCGACTCAAATTCTCGGCATTACGCCTCCCCGGTTTTCGGGCATCGACGTGGGTAAGAACTTTGAAATTGCTTTGCCCATCTGCTCTTTGACTGCCTACCATCCCATGGCCCAGGCGTTTGTCAGGCACGACTACTCGTTTCTCACGGTGATGGGACGCATCAAGCCGGGATGGACACTCGCGCAGGCATCTGACCAGCTCCGCAGCATCAGTCCCGCGATCTTCAAGTCCACGCTGCCGACCGGCTACGCGCCAAGCCGTAACGACTTTTACCAGAGCTTTCGCCTGCGCGCCTATTCGGCAGCGAACGGCATCAGCGACCTTCGGGAATCGTTTGACTCTGCACTGTGGCTGCTTCTCGGAATCACCGGTCTCGTGCTCCTGATAGCCTGCGCGAATCTTGCCGGGTTGATGTTGGTGCGTGCTACTGCTCGGCAGGCGGAAATGGCAGTACGGCTGGCGATCGGCGCATCGCGGTCTTCGTTGATCCGTCAGCTCTTTGCGGAAGCAATGCTCACAGCATTGGCTGGCGCCGGAGTCGGAATCGCGATGGGCGAACTGCTGATGAAAGCTCTAGGCGCGTTTCTTGACAGCGGCAACAGTGCTTTGTATCTCGACACGAGTCTGGATTGGCGGATGCTGGCATTCCTCGCGTTTGTCACTTCCCTCACTTGTGTGATCTTCGGATTGATTCCCGCCTTCCGCGCATCGCGCATCGCCCCAATTGAGGCAATCAAGTCACGTGCTCCCGGCGGTTCAACAGGTCGACGCAAATCACTATTTCAGAAAGCGCTGGTTGCAGGACAGATTAACATCTCACTCGTTCTACTCGTTGCCGCAGTCTGCTTCGTTCGCAGTTTTACTGACCTTATGACGCTCGACGCCGGATTCAATCGCAACGGCTTGATTGTTGCATCCGTCGATTTTTCACATGTAGCCATGCCTCTCGATCGCGACAATCCCTTTCTGGAGTCTTTAGTGGGCGCCATTGAGACTCTGCCGCAGGTGCATTCCGCAGCCGCTGCGACGCATGTTCCGCTCGACGGTAGCAGTTGGACGCTGGGAGTCCGCGTTGACACCAGTGAAGGTGACTCGAAATACACGTGGATCACACCGGGATATTTTCAAACGATGGGCATGCAGATTCTTAAGGGACGCAATTTCACCGGCCAGGACACCGCTTCATCGCTGCCGGCCGTCATCGTGAATCAAACCTTCGTCCGGGATTATTTGAACGGGCAAAATCCCATTGGAAAACTCGTAGTTAGTCGCGCCGAACCCAACTATCCATCAACTCATTACCAAATCGTTGGAGTCGTAAACGACACCAAATACGCCGATCTGAAAGAAGAAATTCCGCCTCAGGCATTCGTGCCGTATCGCCAATTCACTGCGGCAGGTCCTTGGGGAACGGTGTTTATTCGGGGTAGTCAGGCGCCAGACGTCGTGATACCGGCTGTACGTGAAAGACTGCAACAGTTTGCCCCGCAGGCTCGCACTGATTTCAAACTTCTCAATACGCAGGTCGAAGAGAGCCTCGTTCGCGAACGACTGATGGCCATTCTGTCGGCCTTCTTTGGCGCTCTTGCGCTGATCCTGGCGGCGATCGGTTTGTATGGGTTGATCTCTTATACGGTTGCGGACAGAACCTGCGAGATCGGAATCCGACTGGCGCTTGGGGCGCCACGCGCACTCATCGTGTGGCACTTCGTTCGCGATGCAGCAGTGCTTGTCTGCATTGGTTTGTTGCCCGGTCTCGCCCTCGCAATTTTCGCGATCCGCGGCGCCCACTCTCTGCTGTTCGGATTCAATTCGAGTGGGTGGACGAGTTTTGTCGCAGCAAGCTCGATCCTCCTTGCCGTGGCACTCTTCGCAAGCTGGTGGCCCGCCCGGCATGCAGCCTCGGTCGATCCCATGAAGGCATTGCGAAGCGAATGAACGGGCAGGGCGGCGTCACTAACAATGTGGCCCGCCGCTGAGGAGAGCTGAGATGAAGTGGTGGAGGAACAAGAGGCGCATCGCAGATCTCGACCGCGAACTACGCTCCGACCTCGAGCTCGAAGCAGAAGAGCAGCGCGAACGCGGTGTGCCCGCCGACGAGGCCCGCTACGCCGCCCTGCGCGCCTTCGGCAATCCCACGCTCATTCGTGAGCACACCCGCGCAGTCTGGAGTTGGAGCATGCTTGAGAATCTTCTTCGAGACCTGAAAATCGGCGTTCGCACATTATTCCGCTCGCCCGGCTTCTCGCTGATTGC
>JASHVU010000396.1 GCA_030044455.1 Acidobacteriaceae bacterium
CCCTGACGGCCAACGGCGTAGAGCAGTGCGTCTCCTGAAACCTTCTTCTTGCTCTCAAGATTGGCCACCACGGTACCCGGCGTCGGCTCTTCGACGCTTTCCACCTCTTCTCCCATGCGCATGGTCACGCGGCTGTCGCGCAAGTGATAACTGAGAGTCTCGATGATCTCCTGATCGGCGAATTCGAGCAGGCGCGGGCGCTTTTCAATGAGCGTACAACGCACGCCCAGCACCGCGAACATGCAGGTATATTCCACGCCGATAACGCCGCCGCCCACAACGATCAGCGTTTTTGGCAGCGCATCGAGGCCCAGAATCTGGTCGCTGTTGATGATGGATTTTCCGTTCACCGGGACTTTATCGGATGCCGCCGGCTTGGTGCCCACGGCAATGATGATGCGCGCCGCCTCAAGCGTGATCTCGGCCTGCGGGCCTTCCACGTGAACCAGGTGGGGGTCAATGAAGCTGGCAATACCGTGCACTACGTCGATGCCGTTGCGCGAGAGTTGTGCCTCGGTTACGTCCACCTCGGTCTTGATCACGGCCTGCACCCTGAAGGCCAGGTCGGCCATGGTGATCTTTTCCTTAACGCGATAGTTGACGCCGTAAACATTACGGTAGTTGAAGCCGGAAAGGTGCAACACCGCCTCGCGCATGGTTTTGGAGGGGATGGTACCGGTGTTGATGCACACGCCCCCCACGACCGTTCGAGCCTCAACCACGACCACGCGTTTACCAATTTTGGCTGCAGCCACAGCAGCGCGCTGCCCCGCCGGTCCGGAACCAATCACAACCAGGTCATATTTGATGGCGCTCATCGAAATCTCTCTCCCAATGGTCGTTGTGCGATTCCGGCCGCGGCAAGCAAATTTGATGAACAATGAATGAAAAGCGCAAAACCAGTCAGCGCGCCAGCAGGTTCACTACCCGGAGCGTAACATAGCCGCGCCGGGCGGGGGAGGAACGTTAACAAAGCCACCTCCAAGCACTTTTTTTGAACCAGATGAATTCTGTTTCAAGCTGAGTGCTTCGGGCTGGCCTCAAGCAGGCAGTTGACTCACGCGCGGGCCGTTCGCAGCGCCCCAACTGGCGCGGGTCGCGCACGAACTACAGTCTTCTTTTCCTGTGGCCCGTCCTCCAGGTGGAACTGATGAATCAGGCTCTCCAAGTCACCGGCCAGGGCTGCCAGTCCTTTGAGAATCTCAACAGCCTCTTCCGAACCCTGAGCGTTCTCCGAGGCGAGCTGAGATATCTGGCTGGTGGACTCCGAGATTTCCCCGGCAGCAGAGGCTTGTTCCGTGGCCGCTGTAGCAATCAGGTTGATCTGCTGTTCCACCTTCTTTGAGGCCTCAATCATCGCGTCGAGGCTTTGCCGGGCGTGATCGGTTTCCTGGCGGCCGCTTTCAACCGCGGTGCGGCTTTCCTGCATCAAGTCGAGAGTGTTGCGTGTCTCCTCCTGAATGCTACGAATGGTGGCGGCAATTTCCTCGGTTGCACCCTTGGTGCGTTCGGCCAGGCGACGCACCTCACCGGCGACAACCGCGAAGCCTCGGCCGTGCTCGCCGGCCCGGGCGGCCTCGATGGCCGCGTTGAGGGCAAGCAGGTTGGTCTGCTCACTGATCTCCTGGATCACACTCACTACGCGCCCAATCTCCTCGGAGCGGTGCGCAAGCGAGGTCATCTTCTCCGCGACGGTTTGGGTAGCTGTGGCGATGTGCTCCATGGTCGCAGCCGCTGCCTGCATCACGGCGCCGCCCTGCTCGGCCGTTTCAGCAGAAGCACGGCTGGCTGCAGAGGCATCCTCGGCGTTGTGGCTGATCTCGCTGATGGTGGCCGTCATTTCCTGCACGGCGGCGGCAATCTGGTTGATCTTGCCGGACTCAGTCCGTGCGTTGCCCGCGCTCTGCGTGGCCATTGTGCTCACCTCTGAGGCGCCCGAGGCAAGTCTGGCCGCGTCGTTCGAAACCGAACCCAGGACTTCTCGCAGCGACGCGGCACAATCATTCAATGCCATACCCAATCGGCCGATCTCGTCGGCCCCGAGGATCTTCGCATTGATCCTAAGATCCTTGGCAGCCATCTGTTCCAGCAACTCTACACCACGGATGATCCGGGGTGCGGTAACTCGAGTCAGGGTCATGCCTATCAGACAGCAGAGCCCCACAATAAGGACTGTCACTGCCAAGTTGATCCACGTGGCTCGATTGCTGGTTGCCACGCTTGCCTGGGTGCTATCGGCTCCGTATTTGGCCTTCAGTGCAAAATCGGCATTGATTCCGTCGAGCGCGGCATTAAACTGATCGAAGGCCGCACTGCCGCCAATCAAATCCCTCGCGTCTCCGGCTTTGCCAGCCGCAACCAGCGCCATTCCGCGATCGCTCGTGTCAAGGTACTCTGCGTACAGCGCCGTAAATTTCCGATAAAGTTCCTGCTCCCCGGGGCGGCTGATCAGCGGCTCGTATTTCTTGATGTCAGCCTGGTAATCGGCCAGAGCCTGCTGGCGGTTTGCGGTATGGCTCGCGACGCATCCCGAGGTCTGGCAAAGGGCGATGACCAGATCGTGACGACGCAAGAGGTTCATGCTGGCTCGCACATCGGAAAGAATCAGCACGGACGGCAATGAGTCGTCGCGCACATCGATGCACGTGGCTCCGATCCCGCGAAAGGTGAAGAAGGAGTAGCTCCCCAATATGACGCAGAGCATACAAACCGCACCGAATGCATAGATGAACTTTCTCGATATCGACAGATTGCGAACGTAAGACATGCGCAGGCCCTTTCTCCGGAGATTCTTTCCGTTTATCGGCAGAATCGGGCCCGGCTTGAGGTAGAGGGCTTATTCCGACTTCACGGCGACGCGGTTTTCCCGAATGCCATGCGCACTGAATCGCGGTTCCATCGCGCGATCAGCGTGAGCGCAATCACGATCAGCGCCAGCGTGAGGCCGATCCAAAGGCCGTAGATTCCGCGGTGCAGTACAAAACAGAGAAAAAAACCGAGAGGAAGGCCGAGAATCCAATAGCCCACGAAGTTGGCCCACATCGGCATGCGGGTTTCGCCCAGTCCGCGCAGCGAGCCGGTTGAGACGATCTGGATGCCGTCGAAGATCTGGAAGGCGGCCACGATGGCCAGCAGCGTTGGACCATCGGCCAATACGCGGGTGTCTCGCGTATAGAGCTCAATAAGCGGCCGGGGTACGGAAATGAGCACGATGGCAGCGAGTGCCATGAAACTGGTTCCGAGTGCGAGTGATAGCCAACCAGCGCGACGAGCACGGGCGGGGTTGCCGGCGCCCACGGCGTGGCCCACGCTCACCGCAGCCGCGGATGAGATGCCGAGCGGAACCATGTAAGTCATGCTGGCATAGTTGAGCACGATTTGGTGGGTCGCCAGGGCAACGGGTGTAAGGTAGCCGACGCCAAAGGTGGCAAGATTCCACGCACCCACTTCCATCAGGATCTGGCCCGCGGCAGGCAAGCCGAGCCGGGCCAACTCCCTGAGCCGCGCAATTTGCGGACCTGCCCAATGCTTGAAGAGTGGATGGCCGCGGGTGCGTTCGTACCGCCAAGCAAAGCCGAGCAATGCCACCGCCATAAAAATGCGAGACGCCACAGTGGAGATGGCCGAGCCGCGCACGCCGAGCGCCGGAAACCCAAGCTTTCCATAGATGAGAACCCAGTTGCCGAACCAGTTGATCAGGTTGGCGAACACATAAGTGACGGTGACCACGCGCACCTCACCCACCCCCTGCAGGTAACGGCGGGTGCCGCTATAGAACAGCAGCGGCAGCGTGCCCCAGAGCAGGAGGCGTAGATATTCCCCGGCCGGCGCTGCCACTTCAGCCGTAATCCCGAAATGGATGAAGCCGATGCTGGCAGCAGCCAGCAGCAACATTATGAAGGGTGAGGCGATTAAGGCGAGGTACAATCCCTGCGCCAGCCAGCGATGGCACTCATCGTGATCGCTGCGGCCAAAGGCCTGCGCCACCATGGTGTCGAGACCGAGCAGAAGTCCCACGCCGAAGAGTGAAGGCGTGTAACAGACGGCGTTGCCCAGCGCCACTGCGCCGATTGCGGCCGGCCCCAGGCGCCCCACCATGATGGTGTCGACGACGCCTTGCATCATCCATCCGATCTCGCTGAGCACGACGGGAATGGCGAGTGCGACAACCGTGCGCAGCTCCGCGGCCCAATCGGGGCGTGTATTGGAGCCGGTTGCGGCAGTGGGCTCGGAGACGGCCATGGAGTAACTCTATCGGGTGGCGGGAGGAAGCGGTTTCCCCTGCTCGCACATAAATTTGTAGAGAGATGAGGCGGGTAAGGCGCTCCCCGCTCAAGCGGAGATTGAGCGGAACACCCCTGACCTGTGTTTGTGCTGCAAACTCCCGATTACTTACCGGTGTAGACCACGCGCCAGATGCTGCGCGAGCCGTCGTCGGTGACGTAGAGCGCGCCATCGTGACCGATTGCCACGCCCACCGGCCGGCCCCAAACCTGGCCATCGGCAGTTACAAAGCCGCTGAGGAAATCCTCATACTCGCCCAGAGCCTTGCCATTCTTCATGGGGATCATCACGACCTCATAGCCCCCGCGTCGCTTGCGGTTCCACGAGCCATGCTCGGCCGCGAAGGCATCGCCTGAGTAAGTTGCAGGAAATCCCCTTACATGGTCGGGATAGAAAGTCATTTCGAGCGACGCCATGTGCGGTTGCACCAGAACATCGGGAACCAGCACCTTCGAGGACATGTCGACGCGCTTGCAGTTCTTAGCCTGATCCGGAGTGAGCGGCGCGGCAAGCTGCGGGTTGGGTCCGGTGCCGCCGGCGCAGGGCTGGGGCAGGCGCGGATCCTGGTGGCCGCCGATGTAGTACCACGGCCAGCCGTAGAAGCCACCCTCTTCAATGTGAGTTACATAGTCGGGGGGTAGATTATTTCCCAGCGCATCGCGTTCGTTTGTACTGCACCAAAGCTGGCCGGTGATTGGGTTGATGGCTTCGCCCACGCAGTTGCGGATTCCGGTTGCGTAGACCTCAACAAACTTTCCCTCGGGCGTGTATTCAAGCACGTCGGCGCGGTGAAACTCGCGGGGGTGCGTGTCGGGATCGTCGATGTTCGATCCGCTGCCCACCGAAACTAACATGTGCTTGTCATCGGCGGTGAAAGTCACGTCGCGGGTCCAGTGGCCGCCGCCGCGAAGTTGCGCGTAGCCGGGAATGTTGGGAATCACTGTTTCGGGCGTGGGATCTTCAGCCTTCAGGTCGCCGGACTTGTAGGCGAACCGCGCGATAGTGGTTGCGTTGCCCACGTACACCCACTTGGGATTCGGTCCCGAAGGATAGAACGCAATGCCGAAGGGGTGGTCGAGGCCGGTGGCGAACACGCTGAAGGTCTGCGCCTTGCCGTCGGCGGTTACTCCACGCAGCACGATGATCCTGCCCGATTGCGAATCGGCCACGAACAGGTCGCCGTTGGGTGCGGTGCGGATGATGCGCGGCTCTACGAAGGTTCCTGACGTGGCACTCGTGGTCTGGCGCACCATGTCTGATCGCTGCATCGGCTTGGCCGCGTCTCCGCCGGCATAGAGCTCCACCTTGAAGCCTTCGGGTGCGACCGGCCAGGCATCGGCGGGCTTGGCGATCACCCACGGCCCGTTGTCCACTGACTCGGTGGCGAAGGGGGCGGGCAGGTCGGCAGCCGTGATCTTGCGCATGGTGCCGGGCTTCTGCTGCGACCAGTCGGCATAGGCATCCTGACCGGTGATCACCTGCTGGGCAACGAGCGGCGCAGAGGGAAACAGCGCAACGGCAACCATGGCGCTGAATGAAAGCGAAGAGGGAAGTCTCATTGCATGTGCCTCGGGGTTTTGTTAGTTCTGCCAAATCTTGGTTTCTGGTCGACGAGAATTCCTTCGACTCGAGTCAAGTTGAGCGGCCACAGACGTCGAATGAAGTCAAAAGGTAAGTGAGCCGCGGGATCCAATCGGTAGCGCCGGGCTCGAGGGCGGTTGTCCCGCGGGCGTCCTCGCCCGTCACCGCGATCATACAAAATAAGATGCCCCTCGTGCCGGGTCCCATGCACGCTTCAAGCCGCAATTGTCCCGCTTGTTGGGAAGGCGGCTTGTGACCATGCGTCGAAAATGAATGTAACTCATCCGGCTGCGCCACAGTCTGATAATTAGAGGTCCTTCCCCATGTTCTTGCGCAGGATCATTTTTCTGTTGATTGCCTTAAGCGTGGTTCTGGTTGTGGCGTTCCGGGCCAAAGCCGCGTCGAAGGGTCCTATTCCGGCGCCTGACGCTGACGATCAGCTTTCCAGCGCTTCCACGTCCCAGACTGCCGTCTTTGCCGGTGGCTGTTTCTGGGGGACGCAGTCGGTGTTTGAGCGCGTGAAGGGCGTGGTTGGGACGACCGTGGGCTACGCCGGAGGCACTGCGGCCACAGCCACCTACGCCCAGGTTACGACCGAGACCACTGGGCACGCCGAATCAGTGCGCGTGGTCTACGACTCGTCAAAGATCACCTACGGCACACTGCTGCGCATCTTCTTCTCGGTGGCGCACGATCCTACGCAAGTCGGCGGGCAGGGGCCCGACCAGGGGCCCTCGTACCGCTCGGTTATCTTTTATCTCAACGACGATCAAAAGCGAATCGCCGACGCATACATTGCGCAGCTGACTGAGGAACATGCATTTCGTTCCCGCATTACAACCGAGGTGACACCGCTCAAAGGCTTCTACCGCGCCGAGGACTACCACCAGGACTACGCCTACCACAACCCCGACAATCCTTACATCATGGTCTGCGACCGGCCCAAAATTGGCGCGCTCAAAAAGCAGTTTCCCGATCTGTTTGAGGAGTACACGCCGAAGCGCTAGACACCATTTCCCTTCCGAAGCGGCCCCTCCGTACCCGGCCCGTTATTCCCCAGGCCGCCCCGGTTGTTTTAGGCTCACCATATGGAGTTCAAAGTCATCGAGCTCGAGCGCGAACCGGTCGAATTTGACCTGGAGCTCAAGCCCGGAGGAGTAGATCTGGGCGGCGAAGCCCAGCAGGTGGGTCCGCTCGGCGCCAAAGGGCGGGCTGAGGTGATCCACGAGCACCGCGGGCCCAAAGATATCGTGGCCGATATCCGGCTCAAAGGCAGCTTCCAGGGCAAATTTGAGGTGCCTTGCGCTCGCTGTGTCGAGCCGGTTGAAATTCCTCTGGCCGCAGACTTCGACCTGATCTTCCGCCCGCTCGGAGTGGATGGCGGTACCTCAGAACGGTCCATCTCGGCGCCGGAGACCGAAATCGGTTATTATCAAGAGGACAGTCTTCTCCTTGAAGATGTGCTGCGGGAGCAGGTGCTTTTGTCCCTGCCGGTCAGAACGCTATGCAAGGAAGACTGCAAGGGAATTTGCCCGCGCTGCGGCGCCAACCGCAACAACCAACCCTGCACATGCGATGAGGGTCCAAGCGACCCCAGGTGGGAGGCGTTGGGCGGTTTACGCAGCCGGATCAAGCCCTGAAGAATCTTACCCTTAAAAGGGTGCCCCATCCTAAGCGCGTCCTTTGCGTTTAGGATGGGTGGGAGCTTAACTGGCCAGTGCCAGCCGTGAGTGACCAGAAGAAGGAATTTGAAATGCCGAATCCGAAAAGGCGCCACTCCGCGCGCCGAACCGCCAACCGCCGCGCCCACGACTTTCTGACCGCCACCGGACTCTCAGAATGCCCGAATTGCCACGAAAAAAAGCTTCCCCATCGCGCCTGCCCCAAGTGCGGCGAGTACAAGGGACGCGCTGTTCTGGACGTAAAAGAGGCCACAAAGTAGACTGAGCTCCCATGCTCTACGACATCGCGCTCGACGCCGTCGGTTCCGACAACGCTCCTGAGCCTGAAATCCGGGGCGCCATCCTGGCTTGCCGCGCTCTGCCCGTACGGGTCCACCTGGTTGGCCCTGAGGCAGAACTGCGCGATCAGCTCGACGACATGCTCGAAAACGAAGAACAACCCATCGTCATCCACCATGCCTCCGAACGGATCGGCATGGACGAAAAAGCCGCTCACGCCGTGCGCACCAAAAGAGACAGCTCGATGCGCGTGGGTCTGAAGCTGGTGCGGGAGAGCAAGGCCGCCGGATTTGTGACCGCAGGCAATACTGGGGCGGCCATGGCTACGGCCAAGATGGTGCTTGGCGCGCTGCCTGGTGTCGACCGGCCCGCGCTGGCCACTCCCATGCCGAGCGCAACCGGCCATCCCTGCGTTCTGCTTGATGTGGGCGCGAACGTGGACTGCAAGGCGCATAACCTTGAGCAATTCGCGATCATGGGCGAGATGTACGCCCGCACCGTGCTCAAGATCGAAAATCCGCGCGTGGGGCTGCTTTCGATCGGTGAAGAAGAAACCAAGGGCAACGATCTTACCCGCGAAGCCTTTCCGCTTCTCAAGGCGCTGCCCATCCGGTTCATCGGCAACGTGGAGGGGCGCGACATTTTCTCGGGCCAGGCCGACGTGATTGTCTGCGACGGCTTTGTAGGCAACGTGGCGCTCAAAACCAGCGAGGGCGTGGGCCGGTTTGTGCGCGACGTGCTGCGCGAGTCGCTTACCCGCACCGTCACTGCCCAGGTGGGCGCTCTGCTATCGCGTAAGGCGTTCAACGACTTTCGCCAGCGCCTCGATTACCGCGAGTACGGCGGGGCGCCGCTTTTGGGCGTGCGCGGAGTCTGCATCATCGGCCACGGTTCCTCGAATGACCGCGCCATCTTCAACGGAATTCGAGTAGCCTACGAGTTCGCCAAAGGCGGCACTACCGCGCGCATCGAACAGGAGTTTGCCGGAAGAATGAAGCGAAATCACGCTACTTCTTCTCCCGATGGCCTGGATGCAACGATCCACTAGACAGGGGTCAGAGATCAGAGATCAATCGCCTTCCCGGGCTGTTGGTAGTTTGATGGCGAACATTGAGCAAAATCAGTTTGATACCGCGTTGCTGAGCCGGCTGGCGTGTCCCGCCTGTCACTGCCAACTGCGGCTCGGCCACGAAGACCTTGGCTGCACGAGATGCGGACGCGCTTACCCAATCATCGATGGCATTCCCGTGTTGATCGCCGAGCGGGCAACGCGCACGCCATCTGGCAACCAAAACAACTGAAAACCTCTTCGCGAATCGCGAATGTACCGATGAAACCAGGGCTCCGGACTGCTTCCGATCGTGCAGCCGAATCTGTGGGAATCGGACGGCGAAGCACGGGAATCCAATCCACTGGAGAACGTCGATGAGGGCGATGCGGAAAGAAGAACTTCCTTTTGCAGGCAGTTCCTATCAATTTGCCGGAGTTGA
>JASHVU010000397.1 GCA_030044455.1 Acidobacteriaceae bacterium
GCCACATCTGCTGAAGACTGCCTCTTCGCCGATCTGGGGGTAGATCCTGCCATCGGCTGTCACAACTATGAGGCAACAAGTTTCCTGCTTGGCAAGGTCAAGGCGGACCCGCTGGCGATCTTGATCTTGTGGCAAATAGGCGCCATCGGCGTTCTTACCTTCAGGCCCAATCACCCCCAGTTACCGAAGCGCCTGGATGTTCTTTCGCAATACCTTCAGGAGTTTTACCCTCCCGACCACAAGGCGATCATCTACGAAGCAACTGCGTACCCCATCTGCAAGCCTCGCATCGAAAGCATCGCATTAAAAGATCTCAAGAAAGCTAAGGTTACGGGAATCTCAACGCTTTGCATGCTGCCAACGCAAAGTCGCCCCGGAGATGAAAAGATGGCCCGAATCCTGGGCATACGCCGCAAGCATTTGAAATCGTAAAGAGTCCTCAGCGCTGGAGTGCCTGCATTCCGTAATCAGCCGGTGGTTGACCGGCGCAAACCAGGATGCGGGATCGCCCTTCGCTCACGTCCGCTGTACGATTCAGGTTCGATTCCTACCGCGTCCACCATCAGATCCAATCACGCGTGCTCGCTGAATCGGTAGCCGACATGCGAATCCGTCTGCAGGTATTTCGGGGTCGCGGGATCGTCCTCGATTTTCATGCGAATCTGTCGGATGAAAGTCCTCAGGTACTCGAGCTCGTTTCCGTACTCGGGCCCCCACACCGAGCGCAGCAGTTTGGCATGCGGAATCGGCTTGCCAGCGTGCACCATCAGGAAGTGCAGCAGCTCAAACTGTTTCGGCGTCAGATGTATCGCCTGCCCGCGTTTCTCCACCAGGTGCCGGCCCGGGTCGATCATGATTTCGCCCACACTGATCGGCGATTCGGTGTCTTCAAGAGCCTTGCTTCGCCGCACCGCCGCGCGCAGGCGGGCGGTGAGCTCGCGCAGTTGAAACGGCTTCGTAATGTAGTCGTCGGCCCCGGAATCGAGCGCCTCAACCTTGCGGTCTTCGCTGCCCTGCACGGTGAGCATGATGATGGGAAGCCGCGGCGATATTTTCCTGATTAGCTTACAAACCTCCACTCCGCCCATCCCCGGCATGTTGATGTCGAGAAGCACGGCGTCGAATTGCACCGTCCTGACCAGCGCCAGGGCCTCCTCGCCGCGCGCCGCCTCCACAATGTCGAACCCGATGTTGGTTAAAATCGTGCGCAGCGACAGCCGGATCGACCGCTCATCGTCCACGATCAGTACGTTGCCTGCATCGCGATTCATTCTCGTTCTCCTCGCTCGTGGGGCAGCGACAGGTAAAACGTGGTCCCGTCATTCGCATCGCTGATCACCCACGCATGCCCGTGATGAGCTTCGGCCGCCATCTTCACCGTCGAAAGACCTATCCCCGTGCCCGCCGCCACTTGAATCGTTCCCTCGCTGCGATAAAACCGCTGGAAGATTTTCTCCCGGTCAGCAATCGGAATCGCCGGCCCAAAGTTATGCACTGAAAGCAGCACCTCTGAGTGGCTCTGGTTCGCAGCTATCTTCACTGCGGTGCCCGCAAAGGAGTACTTCGCGGCGTTGTCGAGATACTGGGCCAGCGCCATCGACAGCAGATCCTTGTCGCCCTTCACAGTCAGCGTAGGGTCAGATACAGCCACCTCCACCGGATGCCCCGTCATCCTTCCTTTTTGTTCTTCCAGCGCCATCCGCACCAGATCTCCCACCGGGATATCATCCTGGGCTACTCCGATCTTCTCGGCCTCCAGCTTGGCTGTCTGCAGCAGCTTGGTACTCAGTTCGCCCAGCTTGCTTGACTCGTCTTCGATCAATGTCACCAGTTCCTGCTGCGCGTGGTTAAGATTTCCCACTTCGCCCAGCCCGGCACTGGCAGTGCTGATCGCCGTCAACGGAGTCTTTACCGCGTGCGCCAATGCGTCCAGCACCGCCGCCCGCAGTCTCTCGGTTTGATGGGCCGACTCAATCTGGCTCTCCTTCTCGAATGAGACGCACCGGTCCAGCGCGATCGCCGTCAATGAAGCCAGGGCATCCGCAACCAGTGCCCCCATCCTTCCGCGCACAACGATCGCTCCAACTGAGCTGGGGCCAACTTTCAGCACTCTGCACGTGGTTCCCGCCCCTTTATCCTGGCCCTCCGTCTGCTCAACGAAGCATTCACGGGCAAGGCTCCTCTCCTCGTCGCGCCACGTTCCCGCTGTATCGTAGGTTCCGGAATTGGCGTCGTAGATAGCTACCGCCTCGACGCCAAATATCCTCTGGATTAGTTGTGCGATCTGCGGCCCTGGTGCCTGATGCATGTTGATCAGCAACGTGCTCCGGCTTAATTCGTACAGCTGTTCCATCGACGTGCGCTGCAACTGCACCTCAAAGGAGTTCATTCGCTCGCGCGACGAAAGCCGGCTCACCACCAGCGCACTCGCCTCAAACGCTCCCAATGCCACCCAGTCCTGGGGATCGGCGACGCTGAAATGGAATAACGGTGGATAGAAGAAATAGTCCAGGCAGGCGCACGCAAAAATCGAAACGATCGACGCCTGCCAAAATCCGGCCAGGATCGCCTCACACACCACCACCAGCAAAAACAGGAACCCTACCGGAGCAGGATTAAAGTGAAGCGTATACCCGGCGAACGTAAGCAGTCCGACGACCCATGCTCCCAACAGGCTTTGGCCGACAAACTGCTTTCGCGTGAACTTGTTTTGTTCACCCAGGATTTCTGAAATCTTCATGATGCCTGTCGTGGCCAGATACAAGACATTCAATGGAAATCCTAGTGAGGGGTGCGTTAGTGAAACATAAAGAAGTTACAAAGAATCCGATGGCCTCAGAAACGCAGGTCTGTCCCTCAGCCACCCCGCATCTCGTGAGGCCATGTCAGCTTGAATCGCCCGGCTTAGGTTATTGGCGCCCCTCCTGCCTGGCGCCGCCCCGCCCGATGATTCCTTCTGCCGCTTTACTTCTGAGCACTCTCAGCCAGTTCCTCGTAATGGCTTGCCTTCGCGTCCATCTGCTGCGCCTTGTAAGTAAAGTACTCGTAGCGGTTTCTCGCCGCATCCGCCGGCCGTGGATACCTTTGATACAGCGTTGGAGTTATCGGCCTGAGCCGGTACCACTCCTGTTTCTCTGCTGCTGCTTTCTGTGAGTAGCTTTCTTCCTGAGTCATGAAGTAAGTTGCCAATGCTGTGTATTGACCATCAGTATGCGCAGCACTCATCATCTTCTTCAGCCGCGCATGACTCAAACTCGGTGAAGTAGTTTGGCCAACGCACGCTACGCAGGTAACCAATACTCCAACCGCACACACAATTGCCGATTGCATCTTCGTTATCATCGACTAATCTCCTTCATTCATCTACAGCATCGGTTCAAAAACATGAAGGAGGCATGAATGTCTGGGCAGCTTAGTAGTCGAACTTACGGTTTCTTTATAAGTTTTCACTTTGGCGTTATTTGCGCCAATAAAGAATGAGCAACGGGCCATACTGCGCGGCACTTTTTATCTAAGAGATAAGGGACTCATCAGGATATTAGTTCAATTACAGTAAGTTCCCGCTTGAGCCGCGGACCGCACTTAACCCATTTGCATGCGGTCCGGGCCCTCATCACAGGCTAGAACTTCACCATCAAATCGATGTCGATGTATTGCTCGTCTTTGCGCATATCGGGGTACCATACGCCACCGTGAACGCTGCTTGAGTTGCCACAAAAAGCGGATACGTACGCGGGTGCTCCGAATCCATCTGCATTGTTGGGAACCTGCCCTATTGCTTGCCCCGGCGGCGGCGCAACTGCCGAGCCGTCCATGCAGGCAAACTCGGTTGGACTGCCGTTATTAGCCCCAAAAGCTGCGCCGAGATACGCAGGGGGCGTCATGCCTCCGTGTCCCGACCAGTAGGGAACATTTGCATGCCGGTAACCATATTCCCAGCGCCACGTAACCCATTCGACCGGCATGTAGTCGTAAGTGATCGTGCCGTCCCACGCCTTGAATGGATCGCCGGGATTGCCGGTGAAGTACGGCGCGTTGACGGCGTCCGATGAAGCCGACTCGCCGTTGATCGGGGGCAGCAGCACCAGGTAGCGTCCAGGATTGTTAATCTGGCCGCCGCCGATCGTGAAGCCGTTATGGTCATGGTTGGTCCAGAGGCGGTCGTAGATCATGTAGCCGATGAAACTCTGCTTCGGGCCTTTGGGAGAAGACAGGGTGCCTCCATGGCACTCTACCCCTTTGCCGAATTCGCAGCCCACGTCGCCGGTGAAGCTGAAGGCCATCTTGTCGATCCCCGCGTTCTTTGGCTTGTCGTAATACTTGATCTCCAAACTGTTGTCGGTGTGGACGCGCTCACGGCCAGGTACGCCAAGATCGTCGTTACCCAGGCCGTAGTTGTTGCTGATGATGTTCATCCACGGGTAAGGCGTCCACTTGAGCTGTCCACCTATGCCTTTGCGGGAATTCGATGAACCATACGACTGCCAGCCATTAATGATCCATGGCTCGATTTTCAAATGCTCGGTCGGGAATATCTGAATGCGAATGCCTTCGAAGAACCACGGTGTATTGGAGGATACATAAGAAGGCTGATATGCCCAGTTATCGAAATTGTAGTAACTGAATAATCCGATGTAAGACATGAAGATGCCGGCATCGACGTTAATACCATGCATTACGTTTGGTATCTGATAGCCGCCATACATTTCCGAAAAATAGCGATCGGCATCGGCAATATCCCACTGTCCCTTTGAGTAGCTGCCGTCGTTGCGGATCGTAGCGGTGGAATACATGCCGAACTGCGTCATGAATCGCGCGTGCGCGTGATCGAGGTGAAAGTCACCGCCCAGACCCAACTGCTCCACCTGGATTTCGTTGGTGCGGAAGAGCTCGCTCGATCCGCTCATGGTATCGTCGATCGGCCGGTTGAAGTCGTAGTTATAGGTAATGTCAGCGCGGATCTCAGGCGTGAAGAACTTCGAGTCGTAGGCCGTATCCTTGTTGCGCGGGTTACCGTTCAACCACGTCCAATCCCAGTCACTGAATGCCGGCGCATGCGGATCCGGAGGCGCTGGTGTCACCGGCGCAGCCGCTTGTTCAGTAGAAACAGGCGTTGCCGTCGCCAATGCGCTCGTGGGAGCAGCCACTTTCAATGTCGCTGTGGTCTTGTTGCCAATCAACTCGTGTTCCGCCGTCTCCAGCGCGGCTGCATCGCTCCTGCTCTGTTCGGTTGCAGCGTGGTCGTCCTTCACCTCCTGTTCCAGCTCGGAAAGTCGTGCTTTCAGCAAATCGATCTCCTGATCTACCGTCAAGCGCGGTTCTGTCGCGCCCGATAGCGTAGAAGTGCTCCCAGCGCTCCCTTTCGTATCTGTCGCGGCCGGAGAATCGGAATGTGCCACCAACTGCGTTTGAGCCGATGTCCCCGGACTGCTTTGTGCTCGAGCGGCACAAGTCATGGCGGCGGTAAGAACCGCTAGCGTCATAGTGTTCCAAATGCAACTTCTCATGTTTACCTCTCACTTTCCACGATGAATGAATGAATAAGCAATTGCCTTGAATCCAGAAGCATCAGTCCTTCGGGATGTTCTGTCGTTTTATGTACCGTCCGGCATCCAGGCGGAACTTCGGCGCCAGATCAATGAAACCCTCCCGTTTCGAATTCTGCAGACACGGGTGCCCCAATATCAGGTCTTATTGCACTTGATTCCACATAAATGAGCCGTAAAGCATCTATAGGTTGTTCATAAGGCGAGGGGGCGGGGCCGTCGAACTTATGCAATTACTGACTTAGGCGGGCGCAGACAGTACTTTACTCACCGCATGACCCCACATGCAACACGCATAGATACCATGCACTTACGAGCCTTATTTGTTAAGGCGACAACTATCGTGCGAGGGGCGACACGCGTGCCCAAACGGGGCGCGACTCCCCTCGAGGTCGAAACAACAGCGGTGTTAGATGCAGCATGAATGCACGGATATAAAAAAAGCATGAACTTATGCCAAGTTATTTTTTGCGGGAGTCCAATATCTTTGATGCAAAAGTGCTTTGCGTGATGCATTAGAAAGCAGCGAATCGATAGCGATCGCACGAAGCCGTCGATCGAATTGAAGCCGAAGTGCGCGTTCAGTTCGGAAGTGCAAACATTCGGCGCAAGGCTTCGAGGAGATGAGATATGGCCGGGGTCGCCCGCCAACCCGCGCTCCCATTGCGGAGATGATTTGCAACTGAAGGCTGACGCCAAGTCGGGTGAATCTTGGCTCGGTGTTCAGGGGGCGTGTGTTTTCGACTTTGTACCGGCAGATTTGCGCAAATCGCATTCGCCGCATCACGCACAAATCAGACCAATGTCGCCCGCGGCAAACTCCTAGAGCGTGTTTCATAAACATCGTCTCAGTGTGATCCAGAAACAGGCGATGTAGAAGAAGGCGTAGTAGGTGGAGAGCAGATGTTCGTGGCGCACCAGAAGTCGGCGGAACTGCCCGAGCCAGGCGTTGGTTCGCTCCACGATCCAGCGCCGCTTGTAGCGCCGCATCTTGCGTCCATCGTAGTAGCGCTTCCGTTTGTTGTTCTTTCGGTATGGCGCAATCAGTTCGATGGCCCGCTTCTTCAACCGCTCGCGCAACGGATCGGAGTCGTACCCGGCATCGGCGATCACGCGCCTTGGCTTTTGCCGCGGCCGTCCTTTGCGGCGCGGGACGCGGACTTCTTTGAGCGTGGCTTCCGCAAGCGTAACTTCTGCCGGAGAGGCACTTTCAAGCCGAACTCCCAGCGGAAGACCTTGACCGTCGACCAGTACCATCCACTTCGTTCCCTTGCCGCGCTTAGTTTTACCGACCGCGTCGCCCCCTTTTTGGCCGGGGCGAAGCTGCCGTCGAGGAATGTCTCGTCCCACTTCAGCAAGCCTTCGGCGTCCAACGCGCCCAACAGGGCTCGCCATGCATCCAGCCATACGCCTTCGTCTTGCCACTGTTTCAGCCGCCGCCAGCAGGTAGCCGGCGACGGGAACTGGTCGGGAAGGAACCGCCACGCCGCGCCGGTCTGTAGAATCCATAGAATGCCCTCAAAGCAAGCCCGGTTCGAGGCCCACGGCCGTCCCCGGTTATCCTTCCTGCGCCGCGGTTCCGGCAACAACGGCTCAATCAACTCCCACTGCTCATCTGTGACCAGCTTCTGCCGCCTCTTCATAACAGAAGCTCAATTGCCCAACCGCCTCAATCATAAGTACCTGACTTGAGGCCGAACCTATTTATGAAACACGCTCTAGCAAATGGCAGGGCGAATCTTGATTGCCTACGGCGGTTCCCAAAGCGAGAAATTCGCCAACCTGGTTTGCTATCCATAACTGATCTTCCATGACCAGTGCGGACACGGGAGCAGTTGGCGCGTCCGAATCGTCTCCCAGCCAACCATTGCAGTGAGCGCAAAACCCAGGATGCGCGTGTGCGGAAAGAACCAACATGGGCCGGCGGCAATGGGGGCAGTACTGTTTGAGAAAAACATAATGGACGGGGCAAATTGTCACCGGCGCCAATGCCCACGCCAAGCACTCATAGATTGGCATTCCACTGCGTTGCCACTCCCAAAAACAACGCGGACACCAGGTTCGACGCCGTCGTAGAACTCCGTCGGAGGCCAGCAGGCGTTGCCAAGGTAAGAGGGTTAAGGCGCACAAGTCGCGCCGAGAAGTCAGCTTCCCCAGAATGGCCACCCATTGCTCAAAACAGGCGCTCATTCCATTAAGGGAGTGCAGGCCGGAAAAGTGTGTATTTGTCGGCCTTGTGGAGAGATCGGGAAAGATCTCCTTGAGGATCAGTGT
>JASHVU010000398.1 GCA_030044455.1 Acidobacteriaceae bacterium
ATTCGTATCGCCCTGGGCGCCGGAAAATCGCAGGTGCTCGGCGTCGCTCTGGGTCGCGCCCTCCGCCTGCTCGCCCTAGGCTCCTTGGCCGGAATCCTGCTTGGGCTGGCGGCCACGCGAGTCCTGGCTTTCATCGTCTATCAGGCCAGCCCCAGCGATCCCGTCGTGCTGGGGGGAACGATCCTGTCAATGGTCGCCCTGGGCTTGGCCGCAACCTGGGCTCCGGCTCATCGCGCCCTCCTTGCCGATCCCACCCGGCTCATGCGCGAGGAGTAGTGTCCTGTCTCTCATAAGAGCTGGCACAGAGTTTTGAAAGAGCACGACTTTAGTCGTGCCGCGAAGGCTCAATATTCAATACGCCTTAAGCCGCTGAGGGATGAGTTCTACCCTCATTTGCGCGGTCCCTTCCATTTGTCCAACACGAACCTGGGCCTCCGGCCGTGCTTTGAATCGATTGCCCGGGATTCATGCCCTGTTAACCACACGCCCCTGCCAACCGTTATAGGTGCAGAACAGCAACCTCTTGAGGGGTGAACGAACATGAAAAACCGCAATCGAGTCCTTGGCATCGCCCTCGCCGCAATCTTCGCGCTTGGTGCCGTTGCACCAACTCTCTCCCACTCGCAGACCGCCCAGCAAAGGCCTGTGGCTACCGCCGCCGCGCCTTCCGAACAGGAAGTCGCCGAGATCCAGGGCCAGTTCCTCAAGCTCCTTCGCCTTAGCCCGGTTCTCACGTCCGTGGTGGCCCGCGATCCGTCGTTGCTTGCCGACCCGGCTTATGTCGAGCGCAACAACCCTGAGCTGGCTGCATTCATGGCCGCACACCCCGACATCGCCAAGAATCCCGACTTCTACCTCTTCAGCCACCTCAGAGACGGTGGCGACGACCGCGAACAGGCTCTCGAACGCGCCGTCTGGCCTGACCTCTCTCGGGAATCCAACCCCTACAACCCCAACGGCGCAGTGGCAATGGTCGACAAGATGATTCCCATGGTCGTTGTCATCGCGATCTTTGGGGCCCTGGTTCTCATCACTCGCTTCTTTGTCGAAAGCCGCCGCTGGAGCCGCACCTTCAAGATGCAGAGCGAGGTTCACGCCCGCCTCATCGATAAATTCAGCACCAATCAGGAGCTGGCTGCGTATATGGAGACAGAGGCAGGCAAGCGGTTCCTTGAAGCAGCTCCAATCTCGACCGGCGCCGGAGCAGGTCCATATGTGCCCAACGTGGTGGCTCGTGTGCTCACGCCCCTCCAGATCGGGCTCGTCATGGTGCTTCTCGGCATTGGGTTCCTGCTGCTGCGTAACGTTGGCGGCCATTTTGGCGAGGACACGGCCGAATCCATGCTGATCACGGGAACCATAATGCTGATGCCCGGAATTGGGTTTATCCTGTCGGCAGGGGCAACCTGGGTGGTCGCTCACCGCCTGGGACTCATGCCGGATAATCCCCGGCTGGACGGCCCGAACCCGCGCTAAGCGTTGACCGCTTGTTCTTGTACCAATGATGGGTGCCCCGGGATCCCGATTCTGAGACCCGGGAAAGCACAAACCGGAGAGAAGAACTCAATCGGTCAAAGAAACAATGGCGAATGGGTATTCGAGCGATGGCAAGGAGACGTATGCCCTGGGATTTCGCACTACCGAACGCGCTCGCCGGCGAGGCGGATGCCGATCGACAGCATACGGCTGCTTACGTGGATAACTCCGCCTTCGCCGCTTTTTACGAGCGCTCGGCGCGTCCGCTCTGGGCCTACCTGGTGCGCGCCTCCTGCGATGCGTCCCTGGCCGACGACCTGATGCAGGAGAGCTATGTTCGCTTCCTGTGCGCCGAGCGCGCCCCGTCGCTCAATGAAGATGGCGAAGTCGCGGCACGCCTGTATCTGTTCCGCATCGCCACTAACCTGTTGCACGATCACTGGCGCCGTCCCCGCGCCGCTTCCATTGACGAGCTCCCCGAAGAGCTCTTCAGCGCAGATTCAAACACCGCGCAAACTGAGGCGCAGGCCGAACTGGGTCCCGCGCTCCGTCGCATGAAGCCTCGCGAGCGCCAGCTCCTCTGGCTGGCCCATGCTGAAGGCTACTCGCACCGTGAAATCGCCCAGGTGACCGGCCTCGCCGCGGCCAGCATCCGGCTGCTGCTCTTTCGCGCGCGCCGCAGGCTGGCCCGCATCCTTCGCGAACAGCACCAACCCGCAGGAGGTATCCAATGACATTCGTTTCCTGTCCCTGCGAAAAAGAAATTCGCGAACTGGTCGAAAGCGGTCAGTGGCCGCTGGCTTCGCCGCCTGAATTGCGCGACCACGCGGCCGTATGCCGCACCTGCGCTGACCTTGTCCTCGTGGCCTCGGCCTTTCAGCGCGCGCGTTCCACTACGATCGCTGCCGCCAAGCCCATCTCCTCCGGTGCTATCTGGTGGCGCGCCCAACTGCGCAGCCGCCAGCAGGCCTTCGAACGCATCGAGCGGCCTCTCATCGGCGCACAGGTCTTCGCCTTCGTCGCTCTTCTCGTGCCCATCATCGGATTTGTCGCATGGGAAGCCCGCAACGGGATGGCCTGGCTGACCTGGCTCAGCAAAGTTTCGCAGTCGGCTCAACTCCATGCCGGCGATGTGTCGGCCTCCGGCGCATCGAACCCCGCCTCAGGCCTGATCTTTGTGCTGGTCGCCGCTGCTGCGCTCGCACTCATCGGCGGAGTGGCCGTCTACTTTGCCACCGAACGAAAATAGACTCGCAGCGTGCAAACGTCTTGTACACTTGTCGCGTCAGTTGAGCAGGAAATTCCCTGTTCAGTCCACGAAAGGCACGGTCCCGCCGTGGTTGCTCTTGATTCGCTGGCGTTCAAAGCCCACCCCAACCCAAGCTTGGCAATTGCCGTTTGCCTGGCGCTTTGCCTGCCGGTGTTGTCCCAGAACTCCTCCGTCCCAGCGAATTCACCGCCCGCGGCCTCCGCTCCAACCAACTCCGCTAGCACCGCCAACCCCTCTAACCCCGCTGCATTCACCTACGAAGTCGTCTCCATCAAGCCGTACAAGGCTTCCGACGCGGGCATCTCGATGTGGTGGAGAACAACGCCTGATGGCTTCAGCGCCGAGGGTTTCGACCTCGCCAACCTCATTCACAACGCGTACAACATCGTGATGGACGACCAGTTGACCGGATTGCCGCCGTGGGCGAACTCCGACCGCTACTCGCTCGACGCCAAGATGGACGAAGACACCGCGGCCGCATTTAAAAAGCTGACCCCGGACGAACGTGGAAAAACTCAGGATGCCATGCTGCAGGCTGTCCTCGCTGATCGGTTTCAGCTCAAGCTGCATACCGAGACCCGCGAGCTGCCCATCTACAACCTGATCATCGCCAAGGGAGGGCTGAAGCTGACCGAGTCCCCGAAGGACAAGAACTACGGTTACAGCGTGGGCCCTGGGAAGATGTCAGGAAACGGCATCGAGATGGACAGCCTTGCCTACAGCCTGTCGAACGAAGTGGGCCGCATTATTGTGGACAAAACCGGCCTCACCGGCAAATACGACATCGACCTGAAGTGGCAGCCTGACGCAATGCAGGCCGGCCCGAACGCTTCGGCCGGAGCCGATGCACTCCCCGATCTCTTCTCCGCGCTTCAGGAGCAGCTCGGCCTCAAACTCGAACCCGCCAAAGGCCCCGTCGACGTCTACGTGATCGACCACGCAGAGAAGCCGTCGGAGAACTGACCATTGCCACGCCTGCCTTTGTCCCGCAGGTGCAAACTGCTATAGTTTCCTCCGGCGATAGATCCCTCTTTTTCCTCGATAGTTAACGATTTCTGAACACTGCAGACCAACCGGAGGACCCCATGAACTGGAACGACAGCACCCGTCGCGCATTCCTCAAACAATTTGGCGTGGCCGGCGCCGCGGCCCTTGCCGCGGCCAACGCGCCTAACCTTGCGGCGCAGGCAACGCAACCCGCTCTCACCCCTGCCGACCAGAAACAGGCCGACACCCGCGCCGCGCGCATGAAGTGGTGGCACGAAGCCAAGTTCGGCATGTTCATCCATTGGGGTCTTTACAGCGTCATCGGCCAGCATGAGTGGGCCAAGGAAAATGAAGGCATTCCACTCTCGCAGTACGAGATCCTTGCCAAAAACTTTCACCCCAAACCCAATGCCGCTCGCGATTGGGCTCGCCTGGCCAAACGTGCCGGCCAAAAGTACATGGTGATGACCTCGAAGCACCACGAGGGCTTTTGCAACTGGGACACGAAGCTCACTGACTACAACGCAAAGCAGCAGGGGCCCGGCCGCGACCTGGTTGCCGAGTTTGTTGAAGCCGCGCGCGCCGAGGGCCTGAGCGTGGGCTTCTACTACTCGCTCATGGACTGGCACCACCCCGACGGAGCCATCTGCAAAACCGACGAGGCCGCCCGACGCCGCTTCGTCGACTACACTCACGGCCTTATCCGCGAGTTGATGACCAACTACGGCAAAATCGACGTCCTCTGGTACGACGTCGATTGGCCGCTGAACGCCGACGAGTGGGAGTCGGAGCGCATGAACGAAATGGTCTTCTCGCTGCAGCCCGACATCATCGTGAACAACCGCAACGGCCTGCCCGGCGACTTCTCCACGCCCGAGCAACACATCCAGGCCGCAGAAAACGGCCGTGCCTGGGAAACCTGCATGACTCTGAACGACAGTTGGGGATTCAATCGCGGCGACGATGCCTGGAAGACACCCAAAACCATCGTCGACAACCTCGCCACCTGCGCCCGCGGCGGCGGCAACTACCTGCTTAACATCGGACCCACTGAAGACGGCTCCATCCCTCAGCGGACACTCGAGATTCTTACTGAAGTTGGCCGCTGGACCGAGGCCAACGGCGAATCCATTTACGGCACCGAGCGCGGCGATCTCTCGCCCACAACCAACACCAACCTTACCCGCCGCGGCAATACGCTCTATATCCACCAGAAATTCTGGCCCGGCCACACGCCTGCTGCCGAATGGCTCGACTTTTTCAAGCCCGAAGTGGTCGTCGCACTCGCCGGCCTCAAGCCCAAAGCGCTTTCGGCGCGCCTGCTCAAGTCCGGCCAGAAAGTCGAGTTTACGCAAGACGAGTTCTCGCTTCGCCTCACCGGTCTTCCCCTCGAAGCGCCCGATGAACCCGCCACGGTGATCGCAGTCGAATGCGACGCCGAGCCAGTTGTTGATCAGCGCAGCCTGATCTCAAAATGGCCCCGCAACAAAGTCGGCATCAGCGTGTAGTTGAAGCAGTAGCGCCGGCGTCCACGCCTTGGGGCTCCCGGCGAAAGATTTGCATTCGCTGAGGCGACGGACCGGTTGTCGTGTCGACGTCCTCGCCCGCACCCAGCGAAAAGCTAACAGCTAAGTGCCGCCTCTCGCTGCACCCGCGCAAACGCATACGGCCCTTCCGGCACCAGCACCACCAGTGCGTCGTTATCAAGCCCATCGAGCGTAGCCGCAACCGCCTCATCGAGGCTTGCAAACGCACGCGCACCCAACGCGCCCATCTTCATCACATCAGCGCCCGGCGTGTAAAAGAACAACTCATTCTTCAAGCCCGCCAGCGCCAGCTTTTCCAGTTGCCATTGGTCCACTTCCACTTGGCGTCCGCGAATCTCGTCAAGAAACTCCGAGTGTCCACGATACGCAGCCAGCATGCGTGCAAATTCCGGTGAGCCAATCCCCTCGGCGCACTCGCCCAGCACCAGGATTCGTCCTCCCAGTCTCACTATATGCTGCGCCGCCGTCACGCCCTTCACTGTTTGATAGAAGGTCAGGTCCAGCGGATAACCGGCCGCGCACGTAATTACCGCATCGGCGAGCGCTGGTGTCGGCGAAATCGATGTGCTTTCAAGAAACTTCACGCCCGCGGCATGAGCCTTCACCGGGTCGCCGGCAAATACTCCGCTGATCGCGCGCTCTCGCGTCAGCGTCACGTCGAGCATAAAGTCGTGCCGCGCCATCGCCGTAATCTCAAGCAGCTCCGCATGCAACGGATTCTCCTCAATTGAGCCCTCGGTCGCCATCGGCTCGCGCATGAAGCGCGGTGAGTGGATCACTTTGATCGTTTCCTGCGCCGCCAGCCCTGGCGCCACCATCTTGCGTCCGCCGCTGAAGCCCAGCATCAGGTGTTGCTCAATAAATCCCAGCGTGATGTGCAGATCGGCGGCCATGAACCGCTCGTCAATGGAAACAGGTGTCCCGCGCCGTGTTGTACCCAGCGCACGGTGTGCCGCAAAGTCTCGCGCATCGTGGCTCACGACGCGGTATTTCGCAGCAATCTCCGGCCCCAGAATCGTATCGAGCTCGTCTGGCGTAGCTGCGCGATGCAGCCCCGTCGCAATCAGAATCGTGATGCCTTCAACCGGAATTCCCGCGGCATGTAGCCGCTCGAGCAGCGGTGGCAGCGTGATTCGATTCGGCGCCGGCCGCGTAATATCGCAAACGGATATCGCCGCCGTCCGCTTACCCTCGACCATCGTCGCCAGCGGCGCGCACCCAATCGGATTGTCGAGTGCGTCATTCAACGCCGCATTCAGATCGGCAATTGCCGCGGCCGACCGCGCATGCGCCACGTGGCACGCGAATCCCGCAGGCACCTCAACATCGATTCCATGTTTGCCAAACGCAAACCGCGTCTTCATCGCAGGTATATTCTACCGAGCCGGAGATTTGGATGCCCAAGGTCCCGGCTTCGGGACCTGGGAAACCACGAACCTCAACCAGCAGCCAACACCGCATCCGCAATCCGCGCCGCTTCGACCGCCGCTCTCACTTCATGCACGCGCACAATCGACGCGCCATTCAGAATCGCCGCCGTCAGCGCCGCCACGCTCGCCGTCTCGCGCGCATCCGTCGGCGCCGGAATCCCTCCATAGAGTCCCGCCAGCGTGTGTCCCAGAAACGATTTCCGGCTCAACCCCGCGACCAGTGGCCTTCCCAACGCCAGCAATTCGCTCTGCCGCGCCAGCAGCACATAGTTCTCATCCAGCCGCTTGCCGAATCCGTAGCCCGGGTCCAGCACAATGCAATCTTCTACGATCCCTGCACTGCGTGCCGCGCCGGCACTCGCCGCCAACCCCTCGCGCACCGTCATAATCAGCGCGTCCGGATC
Organism: Acidobacteriaceae bacterium; assembly: GCA_030044455.1. GTDB lineage: Bacteria > Acidobacteriota > Terriglobia > Terriglobales > Acidobacteriaceae > Telmatobacter. The sequence continues at coordinate 7,115 of JASHVU010000398.1, forward strand.
AAGCTGCGCCTGCGTCCGCCACTCGTCAGGCCGGCCGCGCGAATGCATCAGCACCACGCCCGCCCCAAACTCCGCGCACACTCCGGGCATCGCCTCGTCCCATGTAAATCCGCTCACATCGTTAATAATCTCCGCGCCGGCCTCGAGCGCCGCCCGCGCCGTCGCGGCCTTGTACGTATCTACCGAAATCACCGCATCGGGCCGCGCCTTCAAAACTCCTTCAAGCACCGGCAGCAGTCGCGCCTGCTCTTCTTCGGCGCTCACAGCGGCATCCGCTCCGCCCGTGTGCGAGCCCGGCCGTGTGCTCTCCGCGCCCAGGTCAAGTATGTCCGCACCTTCATCCATCAATCTCAGTGCATGGGTGAGTCCCTTGTCCGAGGCGAGAAGAAAACCGTCGCTGAAGGAGTCGGGTGTAATGTTCACCACGCCCATTACAAGCGTGCGCGCGCCTGGCTCAAGCGTCCGCGTGCGCAAACGCCACGAGGCTGAAATGCGGGCCGTTCGCTCCATTCCTCGATGGTACGACCGCCAACCTGCGACGACCGGTAAGATCCCCCCGGGCTTCGCCATCTAACGTCCAGCTCAAGCCTGTTAAACTCCGGCCATGATGTTTTCGCACCGAAGCCCCGCGGTTCTTCTCGGCGGACTTCTCGCACTCGTTCCCGGTATCGCTGCGCAAACCCCTGGCGGTCGCGCGCTCCCTCGCCTCAACTCCGTCAAGCCTCCCGCGAAAGGCACGCTTAGCCTGCGGATCCAAACCATCCTTTCTGAGCCCGCTCTCAGCCACGCCGAATTCGGCATCAGCGTCACCACGCTCGACGGTCAGCAGATATACGGCCTCAACGACGCAAAGCTCTTCATACCGGCCTCAAACGTCAAGCTCACTACCACCGCCGCCGCATTTGCGTTGCTTCCAGTCGACTCTCTTACCTGGACCACCTTCGTAGTCGCCGACGGTGACCTCGATTCGGCCGGCATCCTGCACGGCAATCTCATCATGCTGGGCTCGGGCGACCCAACCATCAGCATTCGCAAGTATCCCTACCAGGAACCCATTCAACCGGCGCCGCCAACCCCCTCCAAAGCGCAACCCACGCCTCAACCAGGAAAGCCTGCATCCGCCCCACCCGCCCCGCCTCAAGTCTCATCCGAAACGCCGCCCCCCGCAGCGGATCCCATGACGCCTCTCAATCTCCTCGCCGAGCAGGTGGAGCAGGCCGGCGTGCGCCAGATCGAAGGCAACATCATTGGCGACGATTCCTATTTTGTCAACGAGCCATGGGGAGTTGATTGGGGTTGGGACGATACGCAGTGGTCGTATGGCGCGCCGGTTTCAGCGCTTTCCTTCAACGACAACTCCATCGGTCTCACGCTCACGCCCGATCCTGCCAAATCCGGCGCTGTCACTTCCGCATGGTCGCCCGACGTCGACTACTACACCCTCGACAACGAGATGACCGTCGCACCCCAGGGCCAGCCTGCCAACCCAGGCATTTACCGGCCGCCCGGCATTCTGTCAGTGCGCACCTGGGGAACGATCGCGCCCACCGGCCTTCACGTTACCCTCGCCCAGGAGGACCCCGCCGAGTTTGCTGCCACCGCATTCGAGCAGGCGCTCGTCGCGCGCGGCGTCAAGGTCACCGGCAGTCCTGAGACTCGTCACAAGCTCTTGACCGACACGGCTGACTTTGCCGACGAGCGCGCGCTGCCCCTCCAGCTTGCTCCCGTTCAGTTCATCACCATCGCTGCGCCAATTGAGGGCCGCCGCGTCCTTGGCGCGCTGGTTTCGGTCCCCATGGTCGAAGACATCAAGGTGACCCTCAAGACCAGCCAGAACCTGCACGCCGAATTACTTTTGCGCCTGCTCGGAAAAACCGAAGGTTCCGACGGCAGTTTCGTCCAGGGCGCGCGCGTAGTCCGGCAGTTCCTGGTCGACTGTGGGATCAGCGACAACGACTTTTTCCTCTATGACGGTTCGGGCATGAGTCCCGATGACCGAGTTTCGCCTCGCGCCTTCACCCACTTGCTCTCGTGGGCCACGCGCCAACCCTGGGGCGCAGAGTGGCGCGATGCCTTCCCCATCGGCGGCGTCGACGGCACGCTTGAAAACCGCTTCAAAAACTCGCCGCTCAAGGGCAAGCTGTGGGCCAAGACCGGCACGCTCAACGAGGTCAACGCGCTTTCGGGCTACCTGACCGCCGCCAGCGGCCGCACGCTCGCGTTTTCAATCCTCGTCAACGGCCACCGTCCCGACAGCGACGTCGAGGCTCAGGCCATTGACCGCATCGCCCAAGTCATCGCGGATACCAACTAACGCGCTTTAGGAAATACCGTAGAGAGAAACCGACGCTACAAAGTCAGCGCTACCCCAAGGAGCGCTGACCCTGCACCACCGTGAGTGACATTACACCTTTTCCTAAAACGCCGGAGAACGCAGCCCGCTTATGCTCTCAGCACCCTGCTGTACGTGTGCAGGTACTTCATCCCAGTGTCGCAGAGGACTGTAACCACCGTCGCGCCTCCGCCGAGTTCCTCGGCCACTCGCAGCGAGGCCACCACGTTAGCTCCGGTCGAGGT
>JASHVU010000399.1 GCA_030044455.1 Acidobacteriaceae bacterium
CTTTGGAGGAAAACCGGCCCAATGGAGGCAGGGGAATGAGGAAACGTGAGATCGAGGGCCTTCTTGTTGGACTTTGGTTTCTTTGCGGTTGGAACGCGGTGGACGCGCATGTGGTAGTAGCAATAGGGCTTATTGGGCAGAGCGATGACGTGGCACCGGTTGCCGCCGGTGATAGCGTGCGGGCATGGTTTCGGCATGGGTATACCCCCCTAATATTCCCTGAAAACTACTTGATTGTTTTCATGCAGTTAGCGAAATTATTTTGCACTAAACGCATTACAATCAATGCGTTGCGTCCAAAGATGCGAAAAGAATGAAGTTAGCTGCACCAAGTGGTTGGTGTTGCCCGTCGAGCCGTTGACTTCGGCAAACAAGAACGGCGCCCCGAATGGACGCCGTTCTTGATGGTATAGGGATAGTGTAAAGCGGGGAGGGGAAATTATCTGCAGTGTAAATAGGCGCTAAGTAGCTGAGATGAAACGATCCAAAGACTCGACCCATTTGCATTTTTCCGGGTGCGGCAGCGTCCCCATGCTGGACTGCCGAAGCTGCGGAACAAAGCATTGATCATCTTCAGTGGCTGACCCGATGGAATGGATGCGAAAAAGGTGGCGGGCCGGGCACTCGAGAGTGTATGCTCCGATCACTGGCCAGGCAAATTCGATACTCAGGTGGAATGACAAGCGTTGAATCCCCGAGAGCGGGCGGGGAGAGCGCAAAGACCAAATCCTCCTGCTCCTTCCCAAATCCCAACCATTGACCTCCTTTGGCAGCTTTCCGGGTGATTCTTTCGTGCTTTTGGGCCATCACGGCTTCGCCTCGTGAAGCCGCGCGATCCAATTCATCAACGAAATCCGATGCTTGCATCCGAACCCAGGGCCCCTCCCGGCTAGTCCCGGAAGAGAGAAGGCATTGCCATGGCAAACAATTTGTGGACGGCGTTTATCGCCAACAACGGAAGCAACGACATTTTGGCGGCTTCGTCACCCGACGGTTTTACCTGGACGCCCAGCGTCCCGATCAACCAGACAAGCCCTTATACACCCTCGCTGGCGATGTTCAACGGCAGTCTCTACGTGGCCTTCATCACCAACGACGTCGATAGCGCGACGGGTGTCCCGAGCAATCGCATTTTTCTCTGCTCGACAACGGACGGTGTGAGCTGGAGCGACGCGACTTTCTTCAACCAATACAGCAAATGCGCGCCATCTCTGGCGGTGTGGAACGGCAGTCTGCACATCGCTTTTGTGGCCAATAATTCGTCGAACACACTGCTTGTGTATCACTCGTCGAATCCCGACGATCCGACGAGTTGGAGCGCGACGGTCGCCACCAACCAAACCAGCGCCAATGCGCCTTCGCTCGCGGCCTACGGCCCGGCCGGACAGACCGGCAACCTCTACATGGCCTTTGTGGCCGAAAACGGATCGCAAGACATTTTCGTCTGCTCTCTCACCTCCGGTCAGCCCTGGTCCTCGGCGACCGTCACCGGGCAGTCTTGTCACTTTTCGCCCTCGCTTGCGGGCGGCGATAACCTCTATATGGCCTTTGCTGCCGCCAATGGAAGCAAGGACCTGCTTTTTTGCTGGATGAACACGGACGGGAGCTGGTCAAGCGCCGCTTCAATGAACCAATCCACTTCGGCGACGCCTTGTGTGGTTCCGTTCTTCACAGGTCTCTCGGCCGCATTCCTCGCCAACGATCCGGGAAACCAGATTCTGCTCACCTCGACCTCGATTCCATCGAGTTGGCCGAGCAGTGATGTCTACATCCAGCAGCAGAGCGCCGCGGGACCTGCGATCGCGGTCGCACCATTCCCATGCTGCTGGCAGCTTGTCAACTATCCCGGGACGCTCGCAGGCGGCGATCAATACGTTTTCTGGTCCGGGCTGGGAGAGAATAATCAGCCGATCCCGGTGACCGGTCTTGTGGTTGAGATCAATATCGATGAGGCCATCGAAGTCAGCTCGTCGAAGGGCAACCCGCCGGGATCGCCGATTGGTTTTCAGATCAACGGGCTTCCGGCCAGAGGAGGCCAGAACCCGGGCCCCACGGCGGGAGACCTGGCGACCGGCTGGGTGCAATATGGAGTGAAGATGTGGCCGAATACGACCATGCTGATCTCGTGGTCGCAATATTGGCCGCCGTCAGTCTTTCAGAACCCAAACGTCGCAGCTAATTTCACCGCCAACATTCCCAACCAGGACACTGTCACTCTGCCCAACGATCTCACCATCCCGGCTGGCTGGAAGATCCGCTTTGTGTTCAATTACTCCGCGGAGAGCCCGGGCACAATCACCGGGTTTGACTGCAAGGTGACGGATGGTAACGGACAGAGCGTGGGTCCCGACATGGGCATTAACTTCCTCGAGTATCCGCAGAACCAGCTGACCGGGGGTGGCGCCATCGGGCTCGGCAATCTGTCCCAGTTAGTTGCCTTCCAAGTCGTGCTGGTAGGCTTTTATGCCAGTGCCGATGCATACCTTAATTCTGGCGGCGGGTCGATCACTGTGCAGGCGAGCACGCCGCTTACCGTGCAGACAACATGGGCGTTTGCAGACACGGTAGGTAACGGTGGGACGGCAGAGAACTCCAACAGCACGTATGGACAGTTGCCGCAGTGCCCGAGCACGTCGTTCACACAGCCGTTCGGCGTGTCCTCCTAGCCTCAATGCTGTTTATTCGGAGATGCGGTTCGTATTCGATTGAGATGGGCAGGATGGGTTTGTGCTATCCCACCCTAACGGCAGAAAGCGCCATCAGGATGGGGCGCTCTTGGGTTGTGCACCAACGGTTCGTGCTTTCGTCTTTACCGGCTCTCTTTCTGAATCGGCATAATGGACCCCGGATTGTCCCCCTTGGTCGGGTCGACGCGAAAATCCCACACCTGCTGGCTGATGTCTTCGGGCGAGAGAATCTCAACCAACGCGTATTCGCCGATCTCGAGCGGCTGTTTGGGATCGATGCGCAGCCAGTGCTTGCCCGGCATCACCTGCACGCCGGCGGGAATCACGTTTTCGCTCTGCGTCACCTGGCCGCTGGGGCTTACGTGAATGGCGCCGATGACGCGAACGGCGTTGCGCTCGTCCACTTTTACCAGCGCAAAACCGGACTGAGCCGAGTGCGCGCCCTCCTTGGGCTTGTGATTCAATCCTTCCGTCGAGGTGTGCACCGTGACAGGCTCAGAGAGCACAGGCTCTTTGGCGTCCGCGACGTCGAGCGAGAGGAAGAACGACGGCTCGTTGACGTGAAGGTGAATCTTGGAGTGAGCGCCCTCGAGCACCAGGTCGGCGCGTTGCCCGGCCATGGGATTGAGCACGGCGATACCGTGCCGCTCGCGGGCGTTCAGGTCGAGATCGCTGGGCGGCAGCTCAACCAGCTCGGGAGTGCCTTGAAAAGTATCGAGAACAAAGACTCCATCTTCATCGGGCAGTTCGAGACCCGTGGCAACCTCGGGCATGCGCGCCTTCTGGTCGTCGCGCTCCTCGCTCTCTTCCTTGTCGATTGACTCGGCCTCTTTCATGGCCGGAGAGTCGTCGGCTGTCAGGTCGGTGTGCTCCTGCTCCCATTTCTT
>JASHVU010000034.1 GCA_030044455.1 Acidobacteriaceae bacterium
AGCCGGCCGGTTGCAACTGGAAGGCGATAGTTGAGGCCGTTGTCACCGAGACTACGACATTGGCTGAATCGTTCTTGAATCCTGAAGCCACCGCAACCACCTTGTAGTTGCCGCGCGGCACGGCCAGGATGGTGAATCCGCCGGTGCCATTTGCGCTCGCTTCCAGCTTCTGTCCGTTGTCGGTGTTGGTGGCAGTCACCGTGGCGCCGGGAATCACCGCGCCTGTGGGATCGGTAACGGTGCCATTAATGGAGCCGGTGTCGGCCTGTGCGAACAGGCGCGGACCCATCGCAAACAACACGAGGGCAGCCATCGCCAGCCACGCAGCCCGGAACCGGTTCCGTCCGGCCGGTTTCAAACTTATTCTGTTCAACATCACAAAGTCCTCCAAAGCGGTTACCAGCGTTGCATGCTGCCAGTGGTTGTTGCGGGGATCAACGCAGCTCCTCGCCTCCACGGTTGACAACCGGTGTCACTTGAACTCGAAGCCAGCTTTGCCAAGTGAACCGGTGACTCAAGGCCTCCAGCCGCCGAATGAGAATCGGAGCCTGATTTTTTGGGTCGGGATCGAGGAGACTCTCCGAAACGCACGATGGTCAATCCACAGCGCGGCAATTCAGGATCAATTCGTGTTTACCTGATAAACCGCCTGTTTTTATCTAGTTACTCAAAAACATCTCTGGCCGGTTGGCAGCCTGCTTCTCTTTCAGCAAGACGAAAACTCACTTTTCCCCGTATTCTCGTACACTATTATCCGGGGTTTTGGAGCGATTTCAGAGAAGAGCTGCCCTGATTGGACCTGGAGGGGGCGACGAGTTCCTGCTCGTCCCACCCCATCGAGTACCTGGTAGTTGCTGGGGATCCAGGGGCTGATCGCGGCGACTTGAAGGCTACCGTTGCGGGGTAAAGCAACTCTGGAATCGCCATCGCCCGGGGACCATGTCGACAGCTACACAAAAATCCGGTGCAAGCCGGGTGCAGTTCGGAATTTTCGAGGCCGATTTCTCAACCGGCGAGTTGCGGCGGTCAGGGGTTCGTGTCCGCCTTCAGAGTCAGCCCTTCAAACTCCTCTGGGTATTAATCAAGCATCAGGGCGAAGTGGTTTCGCGCGAAACCCTGCAAAATGAGTTGTGGGGCGCCGATACCACCGTTGATTTTGATCACAGCCTGGGCATTGCAGTAAACAAGCTGCGCGAAGCGTTGGGCGACTCGGCTGAGAATCCGCGGTTTGTTGAGACGCTGGCCAAACGCGGCTACCGGTTTATTGCGCCGGTAAAGACCATCGACGAACATACAGCCGGGGATGAGCCAGTTGCCGCAGCGCTCACCCGGAATTCTATTCGCCGTTCGCTTTGGCTGGCTGCCGGCCTCGCCATAGTCTGCATAGCACTGGGGCTGGCCCTGGTTCTTCGTGTCCCGGCGCGCCTCCCGTACCGCATCAACCAGGTGACGTTTACAGGCCACGTGCTCGACAACAACCTGGACGTGGAGAGCTTTTCAAGCTCGGCCAGCGACGGAACCCGCATCTATTTCTCGCACACGGATAACGGCGTCCCGGTGCTGGCAGTTGCGCTCGCGGCCAACGGCGAAATCAGTTACTTCCACCTGCCTTCTGAGATTGGCGCTCCGCTCATCGGCTCGCTCTCGCCGGACGGCTCAAAGCTGGTGGTGCGCGGCCACCTCCAGGCTGAGCCCGAGCAACCGATTTGGATTGTGCCCACACTGGGCGGCGACGCGCGCCGCGTGCCCAACGTGCTGGCCCACGACGCAACCTGGATGCCCGATGGCCAGCGCCTGCTGGTGGCCAGCGGCAATGATCTTTCGGTGGTCGGCTCCGACGGCAGCGATCCGCATCGCCTGCTCAGCGTGCAGGGCCTGGCCTTCTGGCTGCGCTGGTCGCCTGACGGCAAGCGTCTGCGCTTCACCGTGCGCGACTCAAAACGCCAGACAGCCGAACTCTGGGAGGCGAATGCCGACGGCTCGAATCCGCACCCGCTCCTTCCCGGCTGGAGCCAACCGGCCTCAGAGTGTTGCGGAAGCTGGACGCCCGACGGCGATTACTATGTTTTTCAGTCTTCGCGCGAAGGCAACGGCCACAGCCAGATCTGGGCGCTGCGCGAGCGTCCATGGTACCGAGCCCAAAGCAAACCGCAGCAAATCACCAACGGCCCTCTCGATTACCAGGCGCCCGCCACGGCACCGGGCAGCGACCGCATCTACTTTATTGGCGCGACCTCGCAATACCAGTTGTTGCGGGCCATGCCCAAGGCCTCGACCTTTACCACCCTCGACCAGAACCTGAGCGCGGCTGCGCTGGCCGAGTACTCGCACGACGGCAAGTGGATCGCGTGGGAAAACGCATCCGACAACTCGCTGTGGCGCAGCCGTGTTGACGGAAGCGAGCGCATCGAACTCACCACTCCTCCGCTGCGCATCTTCACCATCAAGTGGTCGCCCGACGACCGGCGGATTGCTGTGATGGGAATCGAGCCTGGCAAGCCGTGGAAGATCTACCTCATCGACGCCGAAGGCGGCAAGCTCACTCCGGCCCTCAATGAAGACTCGAACGAGGCCGACCCCGCGTGGTCGCCCGACGGCGAATCAATTGTCTTCGGCCGCCCGCCGGGCCGCATGGACGCCGCACAACAAAAGGCGATTTACCAGCTCGACCTGGCCACACGAAAAACGGTAGAGATTCCAGGCTCGGACGGCCTCTTCAGCCCACGGCTCTCTCCCGACGGCCGCTACATTGCCGCCATGCCGCTCGATCAGCGCGCGCTGATGCTCTACGACCGGTCAACCCAGCGCTGGACCACGCTGACCAAACACGGAGTCGGCGACCCGACCTGGTCGCACGACAGCCGGTACGTCTACTTTCAGGATTTCCTCGAACCGGGCAAGCCCATCTACCGCATCGCCGTGCCCAGCGGAAAACCTGAGCCCGTTGCCACCATCCAGAGCCTGTTGCCCATCTCGGCCATCGACTACCGGCTCATCGGACTCGCCCCCGGCGATCTGCCCATCGTCACCGCCCGCACCCCCGACGTCAACCTCTACTCGGTCGATTTGAACCAGCGGTGAAAATCTTGCCCCAGTTCGGAGCCGGACCCGCCAAATACTGGCTCGCCAAGCTGTGAGCAGAGACCAAAATTCGAGACCTGGTGCGCCTGTCCTAGCATCGTTGGATCGTCGAGCGCGACTACGAAGAACTCAAGCAGAAACTCGGGCTCGGTCATTAAGAAGGACGAGGCTGGCGCGGATTTGACCATCATCCACATTTTGTATCACCGCCTATGGATTTCTTGTGGCTGAACGGAGCCGCTTTTCCCCCTCGGCTTGCGTCAGGGAGCGGCGAGCTTGGGAAGAAACGGAAAGGACACGGTAACTCAGAAAATGCCGTAGTCAAACCAGAAGATCAGAGGCCGGGTTCTTCCCGGCCATTTTGTTTTCGTCCGTCTCGCGCCGCGAACCTGGTGTCTTGGATTGCCTGTTATGCCATTTGGAGTTACGCTATTTAGAGTCCCCGATAGGGGATCGGTA
>JASHVU010000400.1 GCA_030044455.1 Acidobacteriaceae bacterium
GGGGGAAATGGGAGGCCAGGCCGCGGCCGAGGTACTGTTTGGCGATGTCGATCCGGGTGGCAAGCTGCCCATCACGTTTCCGCACTCAGTGGGAGACCTGCCTGATTACTACAATCACAAACCATCTCAGAATCGCAGCTATGAATTCGGCCACCGCGAACCTTTATTTCCATTCGGCTACGGCCTCAGTTACACAACTTTCAAATTCGAAAATCTGCGAGTAGAGCCGGATCATATTCCGATAGGCGGAACTGCCAAAGTGAGCGTCGACGTAACCAACACCGGCACACGCGAAGGAGATGAGGTCGCGCAACTCTACCTCCATCAGCAGGTCGCGTCGGTCACGCAACCGGTGATGCAGTTGAAAGGCTTCGAGCGCATTACACTGAAGCCCGGAGAACGTCGAACCGTCGAATTCACCGTAACACCGCAAATGCTCGAGATCTTTAATATCGACATGAAGCGCGTGGTTGAACCTGGGGTCTTCGACCTGATGGTAGGTCCGAGTTCCGTCAAGGCGAGGGGTGTTGAGTTAAAAGTCACTTCGCCGGCGACCATGCAACCCGCGAGGTGAAAGACGGATTCGCACCAACATCGGGCTCTTCGCTTGTGAAGAGCCCGATGTTCATGGACACAAACTTATCTATTGATTTATGCGTGGAACGAGTCCTCACATATGGGCACGGTTGACTTGCATGGCAAAAAACTCCGCATGATCGTACTTTTGGCGGATACATGAGGTATTTTCGCGGGCGTAGAGTTCGTTCCGACTCGCCAACGTCGACGTTCTTGTGTTCAAGCGAGGGTTCGAGTCCGCGGCAGATCAGGTATCGAATACCGCGCGGGTTGTGGACGAGGGAATGTAAGCGATTTCATGCCAGCCGGCGGAGCCGGCGCCATGACGATCTCTGCCCCCTTTGGTAACCATTTCAGGAGGTAGTTATGCACTCGATCGGCACAAAGTGCCTGCGGACATTGACGCTCCTCGCCTTTGTTTTTGCCGTCTCGGCTCTCGCATTTGCGCAGGGCACCAGCGGCAGTTTGACCGGGCAGGTTTCCGATACTACGGGCGCGGCAGTTGCCGGCGCATCGGTCACCCTGGTTAACATAGGCACCAACTTTCAGCAGACTGAAAAAACGAACAGCATCGGAGTTTACCTGATTACCCCAGTGGAACCTGGGAACTATTCGTTGATGATCGCGGCTGCCGGCTTCGCGGAGTACAGACAGACGGGCATCGTCATCCATGCCAATGAGGCGGCCACGCAGGACATTAAGCTCAGGGTGGGCGCAGTAGGCCAGACGATCAGCGTGACGGCCGATGCCGAGCTGATCAACACCACCACACCGGAGCTGGGCATGACGGTCAATCAAGCATCCGTCACGCAATTGCCGCTCAATGGCCGCGACCCCTCGACTCTGGTCTGGCTGGCGCCTGGCGTCATCAACGCCAACATGGGCAACAGTTACACGCAAAGCGGTTTCTCGTTCCCAAACGAGACCGACGCGGCGGCAAGCGGCGGGCGCCAAGGCAGCACCTACTACATTCTCGATGGCGCGCCTAATATGGACACTTATCTGGGGCGCGCGGCTCCATTTCCAAACGCCGACGCCACCCAGGAGTTCACGGTCATCACCAACAACTTCAACGCAATGTACGGATTTGCGCCCGGCGCGGTGGTCAGCATCGAGGTCAGATCCGGCACCAACAACCTTCATGGCGGACTCTTCGAATTCCTGCGCGACAACGACTTTGACGCCAGCGACTGGTTCACCCATCAGATCAATCCGCTGCACCAGAATCAATTTGGCGCCTATGCCGGTGGACCTGTATGGAAGAACAAGCTCTTCCTGTTCGGCAATTACCAGGGAACGCGTTCCGCGGCCGCGTCGAGCGAAAACCAGACTTACGCACCCACTGCGGCCATGTTGAGCGGCGATTTCAGCGGTCTTTCGACGTCCCTCTGTTCCGGTGGAGAATCTGCCATCTGTCCCTTTACCACGATTGGGGGGAAGCCGAACCAACTCGACACGTCCAAAGGCTACGCCTTCAACCCGACAGCCCTGCAGATCGTGAAGGATGCCCTGCCGCAGGTGGGGAAGACCGGGGTGAGCACGACCGGCTGCACCGCGTCGGAGATCGGGGCGGGCTGCCTAGAATATTCAAGTGCGGCCATCGTTAACAACTACGATGAGGGCACCGGGCGTCTCGACTGGGACGCGTCCAATTCTCAGCGAGTCTCGCTCATCAGCTATGTAAACAACCTCGTGCAGCCGTCAGGCGACACGCCGGGCAACGTGCTGTCGATGCTTCCGCTGAGCACCTGGCAATACACCTTCGCCGAGAAGATGCAGTATTTCAACGAGACCCTCAACCACACCTGGACAATCAGCCCGACCACGGTCAACGTGGCATCGGTGTTCTGGACGCAGATGGCCGCGCACAACGGTTCTGCCGCGCTGACGGCTGACAACAAGCCTTTCTGCTGGTCCAGCTACATCAACATCACGGAACTGCCCGGAACCTGCTATCTCGAGGGCTTCGAGGTTGACAGCGGGGGATTTGAAAGCGGCTGGTATGAGCCTTCGCAGGAAGAACGCACCACCTACGGCCTCTACGACAACTTCTCGAAGACTTTCGGCAGGCATACCATCCAGGCCGGGATGAATCTTCAGCATCAGTTTGCTGAGGAGTTCACGC
>JASHVU010000401.1 GCA_030044455.1 Acidobacteriaceae bacterium
CATCCGCATCAGGGCCGCGTTGTCCGTGGAACTGGCTCGGATCGGGCAGGTGCAACACGCTGGCCTGCTTGGATTCCGGCGAATAGGTGATGGCAGTGTGACTCACGGGGTCGAATACACGCACCATTGCGCGTTTGGGCCCCTCACCATTGGTTGAAGAAGGCACTCTTTCGCTGTAAAGCCGCCCCTCCGAGTCGCGCGCTTCTTTGATGGTTTCGGTATGAGTGATCACGGTGCCGTCGGTCAGTGTCTGGGTATGCGTAATCGTCCTGGTTGCGCTGAATGGAGCGCCCGTGGTTACCTGGCCGTGGAACTCGCCGAACCCTTCGCCGTGTCCGAACCCTCCGCCAAATCCCCGCTGCGCATTTACCGCCGGTGCTGCCGCAATCAGGCACAAACCGGCTACCGCACACAAAACTCCGCGCTTGTTCACTGTTGACCTCCCTATGGGCCCGCTCCGGGCACAGGACCGATTCACGTGCTTTGCCCAAATTGACGGCATCCGCTCGCCCGGGGAGTACACACGAAACACAGATTCTGAGGAAAAGTTGCGGACGGCGGGAAAAAATCAGGCAAGCTGAGCCGGGCAGGACACCTAAGTCGGAGATTTCGTTGCCGAAAGAATAAGTCCACACTTTGTTCCGCCCTTGCCTCAACCCCCCGTTTTCGGCGATACTTAGATGTTGCGTCTTGCGCGGCCAGGGACTTCTGTGGGCCTCGCGCACTGGCTGCGCCCGCTGGCGACGGCCCTTGAAAAAGACCCCAACATACAGTTTGAAAGGAACCATACTCCGTGGTCATGATTCGCCTGGCGCGCGTTGGCGCCAAAAAGCAGCCCTATTATCGCATCGTGGTGATTGAGAAAGACCGCGCCCGCAACGGCCGTTCGATTGAAGTGATTGGCACTTACAATCCCCGCACCAGCCCGGCCAGCATTGAGCTCAAACACGAGCGCGTCGCCTACTGGCGCAGCGTTGGAGCCCAGCTCTCGCCTACGGTTGCAAAAATCGTGGCCAAGGCCCCAGTTGCGACGCCCGCTCCGGAGCCGGCTCCTACCCCGGCTGCCGACACCGCCGCGGCCTGATTCTTCTAACGAATCCAACTTTTCCTGCTCCCTGGGACGCGCCTCCGAGAACCCTCGCGCGTACAATTTGTGACGGCGGTTACTGCTGCAAATCCAAATTGCTCACGCAGTTCGCATCGGGCTTATACTAGGTGCTCATGAGCCGGTCGAGCTTTTTGGCAATATAAAAGGTCAGGGGCAAGAGCATGACCCAGGTCAATATGGTTGAGGTTGAAGAGTTGGTCCGCGAAATTGCGCGGGCCCTTGTGGATGAGCCCGCAGCCGTTGAAGTTGAGTCGGTGGACCGGGATGAGAACACCGTTCTCAGGCTCCGCGTGGCGCCCCAGGATGTAGGCAAAGTAATCGGCAAACAGGGCCGCACCGCCCGCTCAGTCCGAACCATCCTCGGAGCGGTCAGCATGAAGCTCCATCATCGCTACACGCTCGATATCCTCGAAGAGGACGAAGAGGAGTAGCATGGTTGGCGGCTCGCGTCTCATTCTGCATTTTTGGGAGCCGATTTCGGGGACGCGATGACCGTGGACCCGACGAATGTGTCTGACCAGCCCCGCCCGTGGGCCGTGCTCGCGTTTATTCGCCGCCCTCAGGGCCGCGCAGGCGAGGTCTTCGCCTCTCTCCTCACCGACTTCCCTGAAAAGTTCGCCGAGCGCCGCCGTCTGTGGCTGGTGCACGAAGATACGGGTGCCCCAGGTCCGGGGTCCCCGCGGACAGGTCCTCGTCCGTGGGGTGGCGATCCTTCGCATTTGGAGACCTGGGAGACCAGTTTGCCTGACCTTAAACCCCCGTTAAAACTTCCCCTCGAAGTCCATCTCACCAACCACTGGCTTCACAAAGGCGGCATCGTTCTCCACTTCGAGGGCGTCGACTCGATCTCCGTTGCCGAGTCGCTCAAGGGGCTCTACGCCGCCATTCCCGGCACCGAGCGTGCGCAGCTGGCCGCGGACGAGGCCTACATTAGCGACCTGGTGGGCTGCCTGCTCGTGGATGTTGCCCAGGCCGTGGCGCGAGTCATTGGACCCATCGAAGACGTGGACCGCTCTGCCGGGCCGGTAGCGATGCTGATTGTGTGCGGGACCCATGGGGAAATCCTCGTCCCCTTCGCAAGTGACTACCTGCGCCGCATCGATCTCAAAAGCCGCCGCGTGGAGATGGCGCTGCCCGAGGGCCTCGTCGATCTGAATGCCCCTGAGAGCTGATTTCGGAACTCTGATTTCGAGCGCCCCTGCCCTCGCGCGCGTCTATCGACAAAAGTCACCGCCGAGGCGGCCGATATATTCTTGAATGCAAAGCGCCGCCGTTTTTTTTCCCCCGCGGGGCGCGCCGAGAGGAAACAACCTCTGATCTTTCGAGGAGCGAGCAGGCATACATGAAAGTAATCCCTCCCGCCGCAATCTTCCCGGCAGTGCTCGCTGCTGTGCTCTTGCCCGCCCTCGCCGGCTGTGGCGACTTCTGGCAGAACCCCGGCGGTACTTCGACAGGCACCACCCCAAGCACGACAACACTTTCCACCTCAAGCTCAAGCATCACCGCGGGAGGCACCGTCACACTTTCAGCCACGGTTTCGCCCAGCGCTGCCACCGGATCCGTTACCTTCTTGAACAACGGCACTTCCATCGGCACCGGAACTCTCTCCGCAGGCACCGCGAGTTATGTGGCCACATTTTCTTCTGCCGGAACTGAGACTCTCACTGCTGAATACAGCGGCGACAGCACCTACGCGTCCAGCACCTCGAGCGCGGTTTCGGTCACGGTGACCGCGGCCGCCTCCGGCGCGTCGGTCCCGGCTTTCTTGAGTTCTGTCGTTGCGGCTCGCCAAACCAATCTCGTGCTCGATCCTGCAAATCAATGGAGCGTTTCCGCGGACTCGCACCTGCACAATGTTGCAGGTATTGTGATCAGCAACGGAACAGTCGAGAACATCGACGGCGACGGGCATTGCGTTTATTACTCGGGCAACGCTTACTTCGCCGCCGGCCCGCAAACATCTTCCGGCGCGTCCGATGCGAACGGCGTGTATGAGCTTTCCGGCGGAGGTTATCTGGCTCCAGAGGGCACTGCGCACCTGGACTGCGAGTGAACGGCAAAACGAAGCCGATCAATGCGCTGTCAGTTTCCCGGCGTCTTTCGTCGCAGCGGTCTTCAGAGTTTCGAATGACTCACTTGCAGCTTCTTTGAAGATATCGTGTCTAAATTTCCTGTTGATTGCCGGTTCGCTTACGCTGTCATAAGCGCCAACGTAATCTCTTTCCGCCGGGGAAGGGGTGCAGCCGCCGATGTTTTGGTAGTCTACGCCGTACCTTTGGTGCAACAGCGAAATGTATTTGTCCATCCCTAACGGAGGCAGCCCCCATCCCAACTGCCGGTAGCGGCCATGGGCAAGGTCGATGTGTGCGTCCAGCCGTCCTCGCATTGCTGGTATCGGCCAGTAGCCGGTATCGGTCCATAAGAGAAAGAGGAAAATGCTCGCCAGGGCAATGGCGAATCCGACCACAACCTTGAAGACGTTTTTCACTCACTCGCTCCTTCACTGACCACGAATCCCAAACCACCGGCCATGATCCACGATCCGCGACCCTCACTCATCCCCCAGCGGCTTCCACACCCCGTTGTCCTTCACCGCCAGTTGAATCGGCCTTGGGGGCCCCTTCGGCGGAAGCGTCACTTCGATCCACAGCTCCTGCCCGTGTTTCAGCGCCAGCGGATCGGGCGCATGTTCGGCAAGGAAGAAATCGGTCGCCTCCCTCAGGTGCATCTTGTCGCAGGGCGTGTTGCCGTCGGCCCAAACCTCCTGCCCTTCGGATTGCGCATCGCCGCCCTCCAGGCGCACGGCAACCAGGCGATTGCTTTCAACCTTCAGCTTCGCGTTAAAACTTACCGGCTCCCCACGCACCACGTACGGCCCCGGCTTGACCGCGCCGGTGACGTCACGCGGAAACTCGGCATGCGCAGCCGAAGGCAGCGTGCTCCCGCAACCATCCACCTCGAGCTGCGTGCTCAGGTAACGCCCGCGCATCGGCATCTCGGGATCGAAGGCAACCGCCCGCGCCCACACTCGCGGGCAGGTCTCACGCTCATACAGGTATTTCCCCGCGATCGACAGCACCAGCGCCAGCTGAATCCCCAGCAATGCAATCGCCGCGACGCTCATCTCGACCCGCCCGATCTTCATTGCGAATCCCCTCGGTCCTTCGTCCCTGAGTCCCTCGGTCCCCTGTCTTTTCCCATTCCCGCCACAATCCGTCTCCGCAGTTTCTCGAGTGCCCATCCCCCGGCAAGAAAAAGCACGCCCAGCCCGATCAAGCCCAGCGAGCGGCCCAGCTTGTCGAGAATGTCGCTGGAGTAGAACCACGCCACAGTGATGGCGAAGCCCGCAATGCCGAAATTGACCAGCAGCCGCGAGCTAAGCCGTACTCCCCACCAGCACAAGAAGACCGCAAACCCCGCCACCAGCGCATATGCCGCGAGGTTCGGAAGCGCGTAGTGGTATGTGCTCGTGTGGCCGTTCCCGTACTGATAAGTGTTGCTCCTGAGCTGGTAGCACCACGGCAGCGCAATCGTAAATGCAACCGCCACCGCAATAGGAACGAGCCCCTTGTGCCCGTGGAACGCGGCTACTGCCAGCGGCACTGCGGCAATCATTACCCAGGCCCACACACGCACGCTGAACGGCAAAAACGTCTGGTTCGAGCTCCACGAGGTCCAATTGTTGAGCATGAGAATGATGCCCGTGATGGATGCCACCACCGACACTGCAAAAAGAATGCCCTGTACAACTCTGCGCTTTGAGCCCACAAAAAACGTGAGATAAAGCACTGCCCACGCAAACAGCATGCGCCCGGCGTAAGCTGTTACGCCAATGTGCATGTCAGCGTGGTACCCGAACTCCGAGAGCATCCACGAAGGTACGAGCAGCAGCGCCAAGGTTTGTTGCGCCTGGTCGCGCAGCAGCGCCCACCCGGCCAGCGCCGCCAACGCCCACAGCAGCACTGCGGCCGGCCAATGCTCATTCATGTTGAAGATCTGCCCGGTGAGCGCAATCGCGGCGCCGGTCGCGATTGTCCCCACGGCGTGCAGCGTCGTTCCTAGTCCATAGTATTTGTCGCGCACCAGTCCGCCGGCCACGTGAAAGACCGTAACCATGGCCAGCACCAGCGCGAATCGCCCTCCGCGGCCCATCTCGTTCCAATGCGCCGAGACAAACAGCACCACGCCCAGGGCGAGCAGAATCGCGCCCAAAATGAGCGCCGTCACGCCCTGCCAGCTAATGCGCGCAATGTTGGATTTCTGCTCTGCGTTTACCTCTTGCGGAGTTGCCCGTTCCAGTTCGAAGGCACGAATTCGGGATGCGGCTGAAGTATCTAAAACGCCCGCCGATTGCCAGCGACTCAAAAGCGATTCAAGATCGTCCATGATTGTTTGACCTACATTATAGGAACGGTCATCGCAGTCAGGCTTGCGCGAATCGCAGAAATAATTTCAAAGCGTTGGAGACCTAAGCCCAATCGCGCCGGGCGCGGCTGCCCTACCCTCGGCGAGTTTTGTTTTTGCGTCTGGGGCCGGAGACCGAGGGCGTTAGCCGCCGACCCCTCACTCCAACCGCGTTTCCCCCGCCATCGCCTCGCGTCTCGCCTTCACATCGCGCATCGGCGGCTGGCCAAAGAAGCGACTGTATTCGCGGCTAAACTGGCTCGGGCTTTCGTATCCCACCTCGAAAGCCGCGCTGGCCGCATCGAGCCCGTCACTGAGCATGCGTTCGCGCGCCGTGTGCAGCCGCAACTGCTTCTGATACTGCAGCGGGCTCATCGCCGTCATCGAGCGGAAGTGATGATGCAGCGTCGAGACGCCCATCTGCGCCATTGCCGCCAGCTCCTCAACGCGCAGCGGCTTGGCATAATTGATGCGCAGCCAGCTCACCGCCTTCGCGGTGCGATGGCTCTGCTCGCCCAGCGTGGCAATGGCGCGCAAATGCCTGCCTTCGGGGCTGCGCAGCAGCCGATACACAATCTCGCGTTGAATGAGGCCGCTCAGAAAAGGAATGTCCTGGGGCACGTCGAGCAAGTCCATCAGCCGCAGACACGCGCTCAGCAACTCCACATGTGTTTCTCCCACCGCCATTCCGCATGCGCCGCAAGGCTCCGGGTGCGCGGCGAATTCCTGCTGGCTCAGCAGCCGGCGCACCTCCGCCATCTCCAGCTTCAGGGTCAGTCCCAGCAGCGGTTTTTCCGGCGTGGCCGCAACCACCTGGCTCACCACCGGCAAATCAACCGTGGTCAGCAGAAAATTCCTTTCATCGCACAGATAAGCTGTTTTTCCCAGGTTGATGCGCTTCTGCCCCTGCACAAACACCACCAGGTTGGGCTCGTATGTCGCAGAGTTACATGGCGAGGGCTCGCTGCGCCGATACAGGCTAAGTCCGGGTATCGCGGTGACCAAGCCACCCTCGTTGCCAGCGGTAAATACACCGATCCTGCGCGCCAGTTCGGCCCGCATCTCCACGGCCTGGCTGTCTTTCAGGGTCCGTTGATGATCGAGCACAGCCTTCGTGCGCGTGACTGCCGTCTTTATCGCCGCTTTCATCGCCTGTTCAACTCCGTCGTTTAGCTCAATTTCAAGTTACCGCTGTTTCAGCGGCTCGTGTGCACAAAAATGCGGTTTCCGACAGAATCAGGCAATAAATAGGAAGGATCGGGATACCGCTCAACCGCACCCATTCTGTAATCTCGGTTCGTGGCATTGTTCTGCGCAGCTCTCTTCTGAACTGCGCCTTTCAACAACTCGAAAAACCGCCGGCAAGGCAACGAGGTTTTATGTACAACGCCAAATCCTATGCGGCCCCCAGCGCCACTTCACCCCTTGCATCTCACGCCATCGTGCGCCGCGATCCCACTGATTCCGACGTTCAGATCGAGATTCTCTATTGCGGCGTTTGCCATAGCGACCTGCACCAGGTCCGCAATGAGTGGGAAAGTATGATGCCCACCGTTTATCCCTGCGTTCCCGGCCACGAGATCGTCGGCCGCGTCACAAAAGTTGGCTCAGCAGTCACCAGATTTAAGGCCGGCGACCTCGCCGCCGTCGGCTGTATGGTCGACTCTGACCGCACCTGTCCCGAGTGCAAAGCCGGACTCGAACAGTTCTGCAACAATTTTGTGCTCACATACAACTTCCCTGACAAGCACCTCGGCGGAGTCACCTACGGCGGATACTCCGACTCGATCGTCGTCGATGAGAACTTCGTGCTGCGCGTTCCCACCAACCTTAATCTCGCCGGAGCCGCGCCGCTGCTCTGCGCCGGCATCACCACCTACTCGCCCATGCACCACTGGGGCGTGACAAAAGGCAGGAAAGTTGGCGTGGTCGGCCTCGGCGGCCTCGGCCATATGGCAGTCAAGTTTGCGCACGCACTTGGGGGCCACACCGTGGTGTTCACAACGTCGCCTTCAAAAAAAGACGACGCTTTGCGTCTCGGCGCGGACGAAGTAGTCATCTCGAAAGACGCGAACCAGATGGCAAAGCA
>JASHVU010000402.1 GCA_030044455.1 Acidobacteriaceae bacterium
CCCCATGCGCCAAAGGTAGTGATCGTGAGCGACAGACTTTGGCGGCAGCTTTTTCATGGAAATCCTGCCGTGATAGGTCAGGCGGTGAAGCTTGACGGAGACAATTACACAGTTATTGGCGTCATGCCGCGCGACTTTGATGATGTGCTTTCTCCTTCAGCGGAGCTGTGGACACCCGATGAATATGATTCCGGCCAGATTGTGACCGAATTCAATAGCTGGGCGTGGGGCAACCACCTTCGCATGGTGGGCCGGCTGAGGCCCGGAGTTTCGCGCGGCGAGGCTGCCCAGGAATTGGCAGGAGTCGCACGAGCCCGATGGCCGCAATTTCCCCGCCCGCGCTGGGCCTCTCTGGAACGCGGGCTGATTGTGGATTCTCTGCAGGATGACATCGCGCATACGGTTAAACCGGCGCTGCTGGCGGTTTTCGCGGCGGTGATCATCGTTTTGGCCATCGCCTGCGTGAATCTCACCAACCTGCTGTTAGCGCGCAGTGCGAGTCGCGCCGGTGAATTTGCGGTGCGCGGCGCACTTGGAGCTTCAAGGCAGCGCATCGTACGCCAGCTGGTCACGGAGAGCATGCTGCTGGCGATTCTCGGCGGCGCACTCGGAATCGCTGCCGCCGTCGCCGGGGTCCGCGTGATTGTTGCGCTGAGTCCGCCGGAGTTACCGCGCCTCAACGCGATTGCTTTCGATCCTTCCGCATTCTTCTTTGCGTGTGTGCTTGTGACCGCCATCGGTCTGATTGCGGGCACATTGCCCGCGCTTTACATCTCCCGCAATGAGATGCACTCGGGGCTGCAGATGGTTTCACGCCGTATTGCCGGCTCCCACCTCGGGACAAGGCGCTTCCTGGTCGTTGCGGAGATTGCGCTGGCTTCTGTTCTGCTGGTGAGCGCGGGCTTGCTGCTGCACAGCATGCAACGGCTGGTTGCCATTGACCCTGGATTCGCCCCTTCGCAACTGCTCACCGTGCAGGTGGTCACATCGGGCCATCAGTTCGACGAATTTCCATCGAACCCCAATGGCGCTGAACGCCGCCGTCAGTTTTTTGAGCAGGCGCTGGACGCTGTTCGGCGCGTGCCCGGGGTAGAGAGCGCCGCATTCAGCAGTCTGCTGCCGCTCAGTGACGATCCACCGGTTGTGGGCCAATATGGAGCACAGTTCGATGATCAGGACGCGCAAAGCGGATACAACGTGTTTCGATATGCGGTGAGCCCCGACTATTGCCAGACCATGGGGATTCGGCTCATGAGTGGTCGATTGCTGGATGAACGCGATGCCGCGGGCGCGCCCCAGGCCGCGCTCATCAGCGAATCCCTGGCGCGGCATCACTTTGGAAATCGAAATCCGATCGGCAGCCGTCTGCACGTAGGTCCGCGTGATCGTCCCTGGTACACCGTTGTTGGCGTTGTCGGCGATGTGAAACAGACTTCGCTATCTATTGACGATGAAGATGCCGTCTATATTTCCACGCGGCAGACCTGGTTTGCTGATGACACGCTGTCGTTTGTGATTCGGGCTCGGGGAAACGCAGCGGCGCTCGCCCCGGCGGTGAAATCGGCTGTCTGGTCTGTAGACAGGAATCAGCCCATTGTGCGGGTGGTAACCATGGATCGGCTGATGGCGATTACGGAGGCAGAACGGCGGTTCATCCTGATTCTCTTTGAGACATTCGGAGTGGTTGCGTTGCTGCTTGCGGCGGTCGGTTTGTATGGCGTACTGTCGGGCAGTGTTGCAGAGCGGGTTCACGAGATTGGGATTCGCATGGCCCTGGGAGCGACACGGGGCAATATTCTGGCCCTGGCGCTTCACGATGGAATGCGGCTGACTGCGTTCGGCATGGCAATCGGACTGTGCGGGGCTTTTGCCGCGAGCCATGGAATCGCATCGCTGCTTTTTGGAACCTCGACGCTTGACCCGGTCTCGTGGTTGGGCATGTTTACGCTGCTCGCGGCGGTAGCCGTCATCGCCTGCTGGATTCCGGCATGGCGTGGGGCGGGAGTGGATCCCTCCACCGCGCTGCGGTCGGAATGAGCGCCATTCCAATCGAGCATGGACGGAGAATGATGTCTGACCCTGCCCGAATCGCTGGACGAGTATGGGCCCATGCACTTACCGATCCGGAGTTGGGCTGCGTTTCCAGGATTGGAAACGAAAATCGTAAGCCCCCTTTCGGGCGCTCTTCTTACGAGGACGGGATGGTGTGCGAGGGCAGCCAGCTATGAGAAGCATGTCCGCGGCGGGGTTCGCGGTTTCCTGCGCTTTTCGCGATGAGGTTGTGAAAAGAATGGGCACGGCAGATCGAGGTTGCGCGAATTGCCTCAATCGCGGGTGAGCGCAACGGGTCGGCGGGTTCACAAGCCGGAGCATATTTATTGAAAAGTCCAGCTTTGGCTCATCGTCCTCGATGTGACATCGGTGACGACCCAGTCATTCCCGACGATACCCTTGGGTTTAAAGGCATCGATTGAATAGGCCGCTCCATTTTGAGTCACTATGCCAAATGTCGTCAGATGGATCGGGTTATTCCCGATGTATTTTCCGATGATGCCAAAGGTGTTCATTACCCGATTGGCATCGAGGTTTTCGACGAAGGGCCTGAACCAGCCGATCAGGGTTGCATTCATGTTGTGAAGAGTGTCCAGAAACGCTTGTTTGCAATCCATTTTCGGAACCAGACTGGCAGCAGCATGTGCGATGTGGCGCTGTCCGCCGATGGTATATGCAACCATCAGGCAACCGCTGAAGTCTTTGCTGAATACCGTTAGCGCGCTCTGGATATAGTTGGATTGTCCGTCGACGTATCCGACGAAATCGCAGTTTTCTGATCCGATGATTCTGTTCGACTTTGTGAGCAGCCGGCCCGGCGCGGAATAGCTGACCGCTCGCGACTTGCTTGGCGTCGTTCTGATCCGTAACGCCACTTCCGCCGCAATCGGACCGATGGCGCCGGATGGATGCGACAGGCAACGTACCCCTCCCAGATGGCTGTTCATGGGCCAGGCAGTTGCCAGCGTGTTGTCGGCAAAGCCTTCGCTTTTGATTCCGTGCGGTGAAATGATCGTGCTGGGGCAGGTGCTGAATCTGAGAATATGGCCCGGCTTCATCTGGTCGAACATAGAAAATCCTCCCTGTGACGCGGTATCTGCAAGCAGGACGCGGACCAACTCCGCTAAAGGACACGTCACGCCCGGAACTCACCCGGAGAATGGGTCGTGTCCCGATCAAGCTTCTTAAACAAGTGTGGCAGCGGCTTCTACAGGAAGCTTCATCTGTGCAGAACGAGTTTTTCCGCGGCTTGCTGGGGGCTGAAGTTAGCAGGGTGAGTATAGCTGTGGAAACAGAATCCGTGCAATCTATCTGATTTGAAGGCCGGTCCATTTTGGATGAACGAGAGGGTGTTCCACCCAGGCGTTACTCGATTTGATTCGCAGGCTGAGGGGTCGAATAAAGGACAATTCGCGCACCCCTGTGACACAGCCGCACAGTGACCGATGCCGCAAGCATCATCTGGCACTCGGCGCCGGCTGTGCAGAGCCCTTTCCACGGTACGGAATGTATACCATAATGCGGGAAAACTGACCCTCCCTGTGCCCCGCATCACTGCCCCTCACGGCCCCGAGGCAGAGACTCACGATAGCGGCTGAACTTCCCAAAAGCCGCATTGTGGAGCTAAGCGAATGAGTGAACTGAAGACCGTGATTCTGGACGGGAACGAAGCTGCCGCCTCGGTTGCCTATCGTCTCTCCGAGGTTGTCGCCATTTACCCCATCACCCCCTCGTCGCCTATGGCCGAGTGGGCCGATCAGTGGCGCTCGGAAGGCAAGCGGAATATTTGGGGCGCGTTGCCCATCGTTGAAGAACTGCAGAGCGAGGGTGGTGCGGCCGGTGCGTTGCACGGCTCACTGCAAGCCGGCGCATTCGGCACTACCTTCACCGCTTCGCAGGGCCTGCTGCTGATGATCCCCAACATGTTCAAGATTGCCGGTGAGTTGACCCCGGCCACGATGCACGTGACAGCTCGCACGCTAGCCACGCACTGCCTTTCGATCTTCGGCGACCACTCCGACGTGATGGCCTGCCGCTCGACCGGTTGGGCGATGCTTTCTTCGAACTCGGTGCAGGAGGCGCACGACCTGGCCTTGGTGGCGCAGGCGGCTACGCTGGAGTCGCGCATTCCATTCATGCACTTCTTCGATGGCTTCCGGACCTCGCACGAGGTGGGCAAGATTGTGCCCATCACCGACGAGATTATCCGCTCTATGGTGGACGACGGCGCGATCATCAACTTCCGCAAAAACCGCATGTCGCCTGATCAGCCGGTGTTGCGTGGCTCGGCACAGAATCCCGATGTATTTTTCCAGGCACGCGAGGCCTGCACGCCGTTCCACGCTGCCGTTCCGGGCATTGTACAAGCGGTGATGGATCGCCTGGCAACGCTGACTGGCCGTTCGTATCATCTGTTTGACTACTACGGTGCAGCTGATGCCGAGCGCGTGATTGTGATGATGGGCTCGGGCGCTGAGGCTGCCGAAGAAGCCGTGGACGCGCTGAGGCGCCAAGGCGAGAAGGTGGGTCTGGTGAAGGTGCGCCTGTATCGGCCTTTCGATGCCAAGGCGCTGATGGCGGCGCTGCCATGGACGGTGAAAAAGATTGCCGTACTCGATCGTTGCAAGGAGCCGGGCGCGATGGGCGAGCCGCTCTATCAGGATGTTGTGACCACGCTTGCCGAGCACGCTTCAAAGCTGCCCTTTGCAATGCCTGCAGTGATTGGCGGGCGGTATGGACTGTCGTCGAAGGAATTCACCCCGGCGATGGTGAAGGGCGTATTGGACGAATTGGAGAAGGCCTTGCCGAAGAACCACTTCAGCGTGGGCATTGTGGACGACGTGAGCCATTCGAGCATCGACTACGATCCCAAGTTTTCGACCGAAGATCCGCAGACCGTGCGGGCGCTGTTCTACGGGCTGGGGTCCGACGGCACGGTGGGCGCGAACAAGAACTCGATCAAAATTATCGGCAGCGAGACTGACAACTACGCGCAGGGCTATTTTGTGTACGACTCAAAGAAGTCCGGCTCGATGACGACGTCGCACCTGCGGTTCGGACCGAAGCCGATCCGGTCGACGTACCTGATTACGCGCGCGAGCTTTGTGGCCTGCCACAACTTCAGCTTTATTGAGAAGATCAACGTACTGGAGCCGGCGATTCCTGGTTCGATCTTCCTGCTTAATTCGCCCTACCCGGCCGCGGAAGTGTGGGACAAGCTGCCCAAGACGACGCAGAACGAACTGCTGGCCAAGAAGATTGAGTTTTATGTGATCGACGGCTATAAGGTGGCGCGTGAAGCGGGAATGGGTACGCGCATTAACACCATCATGCAGACTTGCTTCTTTGCCATCAGCGGCGTGTTGCCGCGCGAAGAGGCCATCACGCAGATCAAGAAGGCGATCAAGAAGACTTACGGTAAGCGCGGCGAGGCCGTGGTGCAGAAGAACTTTGCGGCCGTGGACCATGCCTTGGCTCATCTTGAAAAGGTTGAGCTGCCGGCTGCGGTTTCGTCGCAGTTCGACCTGATTCCTTCGATTTCGTCAAAGGCGCCGGAGTTTGTGCGCGGCGTATTGGGTGAGATTGCGGCCGGACGCGGCGATTTGCTGCCGGTGAGCGCAATTCCCGCAGGCGGAACTTTCCCCACAGCGACCGCGCAGTGGGAGAAGCGCAATATCGCGCAGTTCATTCCTGTGTGGGACAAAGACCTGTGCATTCAATGCGGAAAATGCGTGATGGTTTGCCCGCACGCTGTGATTCGCGCCAAGGTGTACAGTCCAGACCTTGCCAGCGACGCGCCCACGAACTTCAAGTGGGCTAAGCCCAAATGGAAGGGTATGGAGCAGGACCGCTACTCATTGCAGGTTGCGCCTGAAGATTGCACCGGCTGCGCGGTGTGCGTGGAAGTTTGCCCGGTGAAGAACAAGAGCGACGCCAGCAAGAAGGCAATCACCATGATGCCGCAGGTTCCGCTGCGCGAGAGCGAGCGCGAAAACTGGGAGTTTTTCCTGGGGCTGCCCGAGGTGAATCGCGCCAAACTGTCGCACACGCAGGTGAAGGACCTTCAGTTGCTCGAGCCGCTGTTTGAGTTCTCGGGCGCTTGCGCGGGCTGCGGTGAAACGCCTTATATCAAGCTGCTGACGCAGCTGTTCGGCGACCGGCTTCTGATCGCCAACGCCACGGGTTGCTCATCGATTTATGGCGGCAATCTGCCGACGACGCCTTATACCAAAAACGCGCAGGGCCGCGGGCCAACCTGGTCTAACTCGCTGTTTGAAGATAACGCTGAATTCGGCTTCGGCATGAGAACCGCGCTCGATCAGCAAAAGGAATTTGCCGAAATGCTGGTGAAGCGTCTCGCGCCGGCCATCGGCGACGAGCTGGTGAACGGGCTGATCGGCGCCAGGCAGGGAACCGAGGCCGAGATCAACGCCCAGCGTGAGCGCGTCCAGGTACTTCGTACCGTTCTCGAAGGCGACGACAATTCAGATGCCAGGAACCTGCTGGCCATTGCCGATACGCTGGTCCGCAAGAGCGTCTGGATTTTGGGCGGCGACGGTTGGGCTTTCGACATTGGATTCGGCGGCCTCGACCATGTGCTGGGTTCCGGTAAGAACGTGAACGTGCTGGTGCTCGATACCGAGGTTTACTCCAACACCGGAGGCCAGGCATCGAAGGCCACGCCGCGCGGCGCGGTGGCCAAGTTTGCGGCCAGCGGCAAGGCCAACAGCCGTAAGGACCTCGCCATGGAAGCCGTAAGCTACGGCTCGGTCTACGTGGCGCAGGTGGCCATCGGCGCCAACGACAGCCACGTGATCAAGGCCTTCCAGGAGGCTGAAGCGCACGATGGCCCATCGATCATCATTGCTTATTCAAGCTGCATCGCGCACGGGTACGATCTGGTGCACGGACTTGAACAGCAGAAGCTCGCGGTGCAGTCCGGCTACTGGCCGCTGATGCGTTACAACCCCGGATTGCGCGAAGAGGGCAAGAATCCGTTCCAGCTCGACTCCAGGTCGCCGTCCATCCGGCTCAAGGAATACGCTTATCGCGAGGCGCGCTACACCATGCTCGCGCGGAGCAACCCCGATGAGGCTGCGCTGCTGCTCAAGGAAGCGCAGGACGATGTGGAACGCCAGTGGCGGGTTTACTCTGCCCGCGCCTCAATGCCAGGCCGCGGCGACACGCCCAATATCGCGCCTGCCGAAATTAGGAACGACAACTCTGAAAAGAAGCTGGCGGGAGTATCTGCCGGGGGTGAAGAATGATTGATCTTTCAATGCAGTTCCTCGGCTTGAAGCTGAGCGGTCCAATCGTGGTTGCGTCCTCGCCGCTCTCGCAGTCAATTGAGAGTGTGCGTCACATGGAAGATGCCGGCGCCGCCGCCATCGTGCTCTCCTCTCTTTTTGAGGAACAGCTGGCCATCGAATCGCGCACCCTTGACGAGGATCTGTCGCGCGGCACCGACTCGTTCGCCGAGTCGCTCGGCTACCTGCCCGATCTCGACGACTACCGCATGACCCACGACGTGTATCTCGAACACCTGCGCCGGGTGCGCGCTGCGGTTGACGTTCCCATTCTTGCCAGTCTCAACGGCGCAACCAGCGGCGGCTGGGTGCGTTTTGCCAAAGAGATGGAGCAGGCCGGCGCGCACGCTATCGAACTCAATACCTACGCGCTCGCGACCGACAAGGCCCAGACCGGGACAAGCCTGGAAGAGCAGTTGCTCGACCTGGTCCGCAACGTTTGCCAGGCGGTCAAGATACCCGTTGCTGTCAAGCTCTCGCAGTCGTTCACCAGCGTTCCTAATTTGGCCGGCCGGCTTGAGAAGGCCGGCGCAAAAGCGGTCGTCCTTTTCAACCGCTTCTATCAGCCCGACTTCGACATTGAAACTCTCGAAGTGAAGCCTTCGCTCCATCTCTCCACACCCTCAGAGCTGTTGCCGCGCCTGCACTGGGCGGCAATACTCTATGGCAACGTCAGCATGGATATCGTCATCACCGGCGGAGTTCATTCGGCTGAAGACGTGCTCAAGAGCGTGATGGCCGGAGCCAATGTCACGGAACTGGCCTCCGCCCTGTACATTCATGGGATCGACCACATCCGCCGCGTGCTCGCCGACCTTAATTACTGGCTCGAAAAGCGCGAGTACACTTCGCTGGCCGAGACGCGCGGTTGCCTCAGCCGGCGCTCGGCTCCCGATCTCTCGCCCTTTGATCGCGGCAACTACATCAAAACGCTGAGCAGCTACAGTCTGAGACAGACGATGCCGGCCTTTTAAAGCGTTTTAGGAAATACCGTAAGAAGAAACCGACGCCACAAAGTCAGCGCGACCCCAAGGAGCGCTGACCCTGCACAACCGTGAGTGACATTACACCATTTCCTAAAATGCCGTAGACACTCTGGCATTCTCCCTTTGTCACTTCGCGGCCGCGCTTCGACGCGGCCGCTTCTTTATGGTGGAGATTATCGTTGAAGTCGGACTATACCGATAATGATTGCGTGGAATCTCTGGGCAGGAAGTTTAAGAGTCGGTTTGAGGTGAGACCGGAGCCTCAGGCTCAGTTCCCAAGAAATCGCAGCACCGCTTTTTCCAATACACCTTGAGCTCGTGGCAGCGCGGCCTCAACAGGATCGCTTAAGGATTCGCCGAGTTCCGTTGAGCCTGCGCCGATGGTGAGCAGCATGGAATGGGCCGAATGTGAGCCAAAGATTTCACGCGCGAGGCTAAGAAGCTCGTTCGCATCCAGATGGTGCGTCGCAGAGCCATTATGATTCGCGCTTGGCTCAACGGCAATAAGGCTGACACATCCCGGCACAGATTTGATCGACGAGTCGATAAACAGAACCGACTCAGCGGCAGCAATTTCCTCGGCAAGATCGGGTGTCCATTGCTGGCGCGCCACAACCCGCACATCTTCATTCGCTTCGAATCGTTGCTCCGCCCACTCTGCCAGCCGCAGTCCCACGCCGTCGTCGCCGCGCAAAGTGTTGCCACAGGCAAGAATCAGGCAGCGGGCCGGATTGCTAGATAAAGTCAAAAGGAGTCTCCCATAAAATATGGGGGCGAGCCAAAGCCCGTCCCATTCGATAATAACTTCCGAATCTGGATGATTGGTTCAACCTCGAACCACTCGGTCAACCGCCTCGCCACATGCATCGACGAGCGAAACCTCGAGTGGCATCTGTCCGAAAGCGTGTGTCGAGCAGCTCAAGCAGGGGTCGAAGGTTCGCACTACGGCTTCAACGCGGTTCAAGAGCCCCTCAGTGAACTTGCCATCCTTCACGTAGTGCTTTGCCGCCTGCAGCACGCCGCGGTTCATGGCATTGTTGTTCTGGCCGGTGGCAATCACCAGGTTGGCCCACAGTATCTTGCCGTTCTCGTCCACCTTGTAGTTGTGCATGAGAGTGCCGCGCGGCGCTTCGGCCTGGCCGGCGCCCTCGAGGCGATTTACCCCTGCCGTCGCGCGCACGTGCGAGTCGAGTATTTTCGGATCCGAGAGAATCTCCTCGATCTTTTCAATGCCATAAAGTATTTCGACCAGCCGGGCATGATGGTAGTGAAACGAACTCTCGACTGGCCCCGCGGCAAGCTGTTTAAACTCGGCCAGTTCCACTTCGGCTTGCGGCGTGCCCATCTTGCTCACGATATTCAGCCGAGCCAGCGGCCCTACACGGTAGCTGCCGTCCGGGTAGCCGAGCGGTTTGTAGTAGGCAAACTTCGTGTAACTGTACGGCTCAACCGCCTCGCCAATCGCCTCAGTGAAGCGGGTCGCCGTCATGCCGTCTTCGATCGTGTTGCCCTTCGCATCGATCAGCCGCAGCGCGCCGTCTGTGAATTCAATGGACTCGTCGTCATTGATTAATCCGAGATAGTTGGATGGGAAGTTGGCGAATACGCCGATCTCGGCTTTGAAGCTTGACGCAATCTGCTTGTAAGCATCGAGCGCGAGCCGGAGGTTCTTGTGGGCCTCGGGAATCATGGCCAGAATTTCATCGCGCTTGGCGCTTGCCAGCGGCTCGGTAACACCGCCGGGGACCACCCATCCCGGATGGATGCGCTTATTGCCGAGCAGCTCAATGATGTGCTGGCCGAAGCGACGCAGACCGATGCCAGCGCGGCCAAGTTCCGGCTTGGCTGCGGCTACCCCCAGGATATTGCGCTTAACCGGATCCGATTCCATTCCCAGCAGCAAGTCGGGTGACGAAAGGTAGAAGAAACTGAGCGCGTGGGACTGCACCATCTGTGCCAGGTTGAGCATACGGCGCAGTTGCGCGGCCGTATGCGGAATGCGCACCGCCATAATGGCCTCGCAAGCCTTGGCCGAAGCAACCAGATGCGAAACGGGACAGATGCCGCAGATGCGCGCCATCAGACTGGGCATCTCGTAAAAGGGACGTCCTTCACTGAAGCGCTCGAATCCCCGCACCTGTGTGACGTGGAAGTTGGCGTTCTCAACCTCGCCAGCGTCGTTCAGATGAATGGTGATTTTGCCGTGGCCTTCAAGGCGGGTTACGGGATCGATGGTGATGGTCTGGCTCATAGAAAGCTCCGAATTCAGTGAACGTAGCGCCGGTCTCCCGACCGGCTGTCGCGCGGACGTCCATGTCCGCGTCTGGCTCACGCCCCGAACCGCGTCAGCGCCGGAATATCCAGCGGCCCGCCGTTGATCAGCGCTGTGAGCGCGGTATGAAAGGTGTCGGCCGAAGGCGGACACCCGGGAAGAAAGACGTCGACTTTCACAAACTCGTGAATGGGCCGTACGATCTTGAGCAGTTTGGGCACAACCACGCAAGGAATCTGCTGCTGCGCGCTGGCGTTCTGAATGTAGGCGCGGTCGAGGATTGCCTCAGGCCCGATGGGGTTGCGCATGGAGGGCACGTTGCCGGTAATCGCGCAATCGCCCATGGCCACCAGCATTTTTGTGTGGGCGCGAATCTTCTTGATCTTCTTCTCGTCGTCGACCGACGCGACCGCACCTTCAACAAGCGCAATATCCACGCTCTCGGGATACACTTTCGCATCCACGATCGGGCTGTAGACCACGTCCACATACTCGGCCAGTTCGAGCAGCCTCTCATCCATGTCAAGGAAAGACATGTGACAGCCCGAACAGCCGTCAAGCCACACCGTTGCCAGTCTTAATTTGCTCATTTCGCTTCCCTCATCAGGTTTAAGTAAGGGAGAAAATCGGGATACTTAGGATGGTCGGAGCCGATTTTGCTCTTGTCGAACAGGGCTCCGGTGGGGCAGACCTGCACGCACTTTCCGCAGCGTGTGCATGCGGATTCACCCCAGGGCTGGTTCAGATCGGAGATGATAATCGAGTCGATGCCGCGTCCCATTACGTCCCAGATGTGCGCACCCTCAACCTCGGCGCACACGCGCACACAGCGCGTGCACAGGATGCAGCGATTGTGGTCGATGGTGAACCGCTCGTGCGATGCGTCGACTCTCAGTTCGGGATTGCGATAGGGCAGGCGCACGTGAGTCAGTCCCTGCTCCTGCGCCAGGGTCTGCAGTTCGCAGTGCCCGTTTGAAACACAGACCGAACAGATGTGATTGCGCTCGGCGAACAGCATCTCGAGAATCGTGCGTCGATGCGCCCTGAGCCGTTCGGTGCCGGTCGAAATCTCCATTCCTTCCTGCACCGTGGTAACACAGGCCGGTAACAGCTTGTTCGAGCCTTTGATCTCAACCAGGCACAGACGGCACGCACCAACGTCGCTCAACCCATCAAGATGGCAGAGCGTGGGAATGTCGATCTCGTTCTCTCGCGCGACCTCGAGAATGGTCTGGCCCGAGCGGGCGCTCACCTCCTGCTCATCGATGACAAGTGTTTTGACATCCGATTCGCCGCTCATGCCATCACCTCCACTTGCGACTCCATGTTGCATACGCCGGCCGGACAGCGCTTATTGAGGATGTGATCGATATATTCATGGCGGAAGTATTTCAGCGTGCTGAGTACCGGGTTGGGCGCCGTTTGTCCCAGACCGCAGAGGCTTGCCTCCTTCACCGTAGAGCACAGCTGCTCGAGCAGTTCAAGGTCGTCCATGGTTCCCGTGCCACTGCAGATGCGGGTGAGCAGCGTATGCATCTGCGCCGTTCCCGCGCGGCAGGGAATGCACTTGCCGCACGACTCGGTCATGCAGAACTCGATAAAGAACTTGGCCACATTCACCATGCACGAAGTGTCGTCCATGACGATCATGCCGCCCGAGCCCATGATGGAACCCATCTTGAGCAGGGCGTCGTAGCTAACGCCTACGTCGAGCATTTCAGCGGGAATGCATCCACCCGAGGGCCCGCCGGTCTGCACAGCTTTGAAAGTGTGTCCCTTTGGCACCCCACCCCCGATGCGCTCGATAATCTCGCGCAGTTTGATGCCCATCGGCACTTCAACCAGGCCGGTGTTGGCGATTTTGCCGGTGAGCGCAAAAACTTTGGTGCCTTTGCTGCGCTCCGAACCCATGTTGAAGAACCATTTACCGCCGTTGCGCACAATGGGCGCGATGTTGGCGTAGGTTTCAACGTTATTGATTAGCGTGGGCTTGCCCCACAGCCCGCTCATGGCCGGATACGGCGGCCGCGGTTTCGGCGTGCCGCGCCGGCCCTCGATCGAGGCAATCAGGGCTGTCTCTTCGCCGCAGACAAACGCGCCCGCACCGAGCCGGATCTCAACGTCAAAACTGAAAGGCGTATTACAGATGTTATTGCCGAGCAGGCCGCGCCGCCGCGCCTCGCGGATCGCCGTTGTCAGACGCGATACGGCCACCGGGTATTCGGCCCGCACATAAATAAACCCTTTGCTCGCGCCCACGGCGTAGGCCGCTATGGCCATGCCTTCAATCACACGATGCGGATCGCCCTCCATCACGCTGCGGTCCATGAAAGCGCCCGGGTCGCCCTCGTCGCCATTGCAAACTACATACTTCAGGTCTCCGTGCGACTTGGCCACCGTGCCCCACTTCAAACCGGTGGGGTAGCCGCCGCCGCCGCGCCCGCGCAATCCGCTCTCGGTAATGCGATGGATCACACCATTCGGCGTCATCTCGGTCAGCACCAGCAGCAATGCTTTGTAGCCGTCGCGGGAAATGTAGTCGTCAATTTTTTCCGGATCGATGTGGCCGGCATTCTCGAGCACCACGCGCACCTGGCTGTCGAAGTGCTCGTTCAGATCGCACTGCAGTCCGGCAACCGGCTCGCTGCCCAGCTGCGCCACAATCTTCTCTGCGTGCGCCGCGTTCGCCTTGCTGTACAGCGTATCCTCGGGATCGACGCGCACCAGCGGCCCGTGCGAACAGGGACCCATACAACCTGTGCGCCGCACCAGCACCTTTTTGCCCGATTGTTCGACCGCCCTTACCAACGCGTCTTTCAGCTTGTCAGCGCCCTGGCTGGCGCAGGCCAGGTCCATGCACACGTTCAGCTCGTAATCGTACTTCGCGTTCTCCTGCTGCACGCTTTTGGCTATCTGTTCGAGCTCTTCGATCGTCATTCCACGGTCCACCTTTCCAGCTGCTCGATCATCTGCTCGCGGCTCATTTCGCCCACCACCTCGCCATCGCACAGCGCCACCGGAGCGCGGCTGCACGCACCCACGCAGCGCGCCACCATCAGGCTCACATTCCCGTCTTTTGTGGTTTGGCCCTGGGCGATACCCAGCTTCTTTTCGGCAGCGGCGATCAGCTTGTCGGCGCCCTTGATGTAGCAGGCGGTTCCGGCGCAGACCGTCACCGTATGTTTGCCCGGCGGCTTCAGGCTGAAATAGTGATAAAACGTCACCACGCCGTAGGCCTGGCTCAAGGGAACGCGCAGCGACTGCGCCACAAAACGGATGGCGTCATCGTCAAGATAGCCAAACGACGACTGCACCGTGTGCAGCGTCTCAATCAGCGCGTGACGGGCAAAGCCGTTCTTGCGCATGGTACCGTTTACGATCTTCCATCGTTTGTCGTCGCTGGGTAGCAGCGGAGGGGTGTAAGCCGACACAGTTCCTCCTCATTGGTACCGATATTATCTGTGGCCAGACGATCTCGCGCATTCGATGATAGCGGTTCCACTGACCTCGGGTCAGCAATCACTCTCGTGCGCCGCATCGCGCCTAATGTCTTTCTACTCCATCGGCATAACGGTCATCGGTGATAGTGGTCACGAGGTTACGTGCTATCCCGTTCCGGGTCATTGGTTTGAATCCAATTTCAGAGAAAATGCCGAAAATGTGAAACTGCTCACAATCCGCTCCCTATGCTCCAGGCGTCCATGCGAAACTCCCTATCCTGTGAACGAGGCTGATGCGGCGAACGGCGGTGTCCCTGGATTCGAGGTTATGCCGTGAGAAAGTGCTTAAGTCTCGCGTCGCAAGCGTATCTTAGGCGCGTCACTTTGCCGGCGCCATTTCGAGATCATATTGGCCGTAATCAATTACCACTACTGTGCGCCCAAACAACGCGCTGTTCGATTCGGCCCGCGCGTGCGTCGCCATCGGGTAACCTTCGATTTCTACATATTGCCGCATCATGTGCGTTGTGCCGGCGAACGCTGAAGGGCTCTTCGATGCAATCCCGTCAAGCTTGACGATGTTCCCATCTCCCGCGTTCACCCAAACCTCTCCGTCGATCATGTTCGGAGCTTTGTGCTTTGCCGTCACGTCGAGCACGTAGCAATCGCGCCCATCGATCCGCTGCACACCCACCGTCTTGAGCTTCATCTCGTAATTCGCCGAGTTGAACCAAGATCTCTCCACATTGCCGGGCAAATTGACGTTCTTTTCGTTATCGAGCAGCGGACGAAGGCCGAAGTGCTGCACGATGGCTGAACCGCTTTGCGACAAGACCTCGTAGCTCTTGCCGACGCCCTTCTTGTAGGTAACTTTCACCGTCATCTCCGCAGCCGGATGCGTCTCGTCTTTGCCGCGAAAGACAGCGTAGTGCTCGACATCGGTGAATCCCAATACATGTTCGACGCGCTTTTGGACGGCCGCGTCAACCAATCGAATGACGGAGGCCTCGTCGGGCCGCTGCGGAGCCGGTAATGCGCCAATCGGCCTTCTGAATGTGGCAGCAAATGCCAGCAAGATCGCTGCCCATGTCGCACCGCGTCTCATGTTTCGGATTCTCTCACGATGCCCGCTTGCAAACATGTATCCTTTATTCCGGTATGAGGTCGTCCAGTGGGCCCCGAAGCTACTTCAGAACGAGAACAACACGAAGTGCCACGTGAAAGAAGAGAAGTGCGCGTCCAGGGCGTCGTGCAGGGCGTCGGCTTCCGG
>JASHVU010000035.1 GCA_030044455.1 Acidobacteriaceae bacterium
GTTAACGACCTGATGTCAGGGACATTTCGTTGCAGGCATTCATAGTCGATTTCGCTGATAACAATTCGCTCGTATGGACGCTCGGCCTTCCCCTTGAGGCGAAGAGGAATGGTGAGGCATCCCCCCACAAGAGGTTGTACTGAGGGAAGAGATTGAAAGTCATCCGGGTAGCTGAAGGTGAAGTTCAATACTGGATCGCTGAACGTTGCGATCTGGCTTGACGCTGACGAAGCATCCAAGATAACGGTACTCAAAGCCAAACAGACAAGAAGCGGAGCTCTACACATGGAGGTTAGCTTACCAGCCCTCCTCACATTCGATCCAAATTGCGATTCGCCAAATGGACCAAGCACAAAATTAGCACAAAACATTCGGCGTGATTTTCAGTGCGCTCATTTCAATTAGCTTATGGCACTGTCGAGAGGTGGGGCACCCAATTCTGCTGCTCGATTGAGATTGGCCGGTTGAGGTCAGTGTTATCCGAGGGCGCGCAGGCGATGAAGGGCCCAGCGCGCGGCAGAGCGCAGACCTTCGTCGGCTGCATCGGCGAGGTTGGCGAGCCACTGAATGAAACGCGAGTCGCCGCTGTTGCCCATGGCGATGGCGATATTGCGGCGAAGGCCGTTGAATCCGGTTCGGCGGACGGGCGAGCCGTTGAAGAGGCGTTCGAAGGACTGCTCGTCAAGAGAAGCCATCCAGTCAAGCGTGGGATTGATGAGCTCGGGACGAGGCGAGAGATCGGGGTCAATGACGATGGGGCCGCTGCGGCGGGACTTCGAGTTCCATGGGCAGACGTCCTGGCAGATATCGCATCCGAAGACCTGGCGGCCGATGCCGGGCATGAGCGATTCGTCGATGGGGCCTTTGTGCTCGATGGTGAGATAGGCGATGCAGCGATTGGCGTCCATCTGGTAGGGGGTGGCGAGCGCGTGGGTGGGGCATGCCTGGATGCATCGGGTGCAGGAGCCGCATCGATCCGGCACCTCCGGTGTTTGACGTTTTGGACTAGATTTTAACGAAGTGAGCAAAACCGCCAGAAAGCCGAAGGAACCAAGTATGGGGTGGATGAGGCAGGTATTTTTGCCGGTCCAGCCAAGGCCGGCGGCGACGGCGAGGGAGCGCTCGACCACGGGGCCGGTGTCGACGTAGGCTCTTGATTCGAATGTGCCGAATTCTTCATGCAGCCTTGATTCGAGGGCTTTGAGGCGCTTTAGCAGCACTTTGTGGTAATCGCTGGCTACGCGCTTGCCTGAAGGGTCGACCCGGCTTGACCACGCATACCGTGCAATCCACCCGCTCCGCGGGTTTAACTCTTTGGAGGAGAGATGCGGCGAGTTGGCTGAAGCGCTGAACGAAGGCCCCTCTTCTTGCGTCGTGGAGTGAACAGGCTGGTCAGCAAGCCCAGTTAACGAATCCTGGTGCTCGACCGTTTCATCAATAGAGAGAGGTTCCGAGTGAGAACCGTAGCTGGCGAAGCAAACGATGGCGGAACGGGCCCAAGGAAAGGGTGTTTGGACGCGGGCGCGGATCAGGCGGCCATCTTCAGCTACGCGTTGGAGATAGCGCATGGTGGCAGCGCGGCCGGCACCGATCCAGCCGGCGAAGCGCTCGGCGTCGCGCTCAGTATCCGGGTAGGGTAGGGAGACGAGGCCAGCCTCAGTGAATCCGGTTTCGAGGGCCAGTGCGCGGGCGCGAACGGGGCCGATGATGGCGCCGGGAGCACCAGAGGGGTTAATGGGCGGGTTTGGGGACGGATGGGACACGGAACCGGGATGAAGTGTTCTGCGTATCTGTGACTGCTGTTCATTTGCGAACGCCGGAACAAGAAAACGCACAGCCGGCGGCCACTGGATTTTGGCAAGGCACGATTTTCCCCTTGCATTTTCAAGCATATCGCCCGCAGGGCAGTTTGGCCCCGGGTGTGCAACAAGAACAGCGGACGGGCAGGAGCTTGAAGCTCCAAGTGCCCAAGGGCGCGGGGGACCGCGCAAGGGAGGTAAATATGAACGATCTTCGGTTGAACACAACTGTGAGGGTTGCCAGCGAGACGACCGAAATCGTCCGGGGGCAGGAAGATAAGTTTCTGGGACAGCTTGAACCGATTGTCCGGAATCATTCCATCGAGCTCGACATGAGCCCGGTTGAGCGGATTGACGCGGCCGGAATTGCGGCGCTGATCCGGCTATATTGCGATGCGGTGCAGGCGGGACGGCGATTTACTGTCTTGAATCCGAAGCCGCACGTGCTTGAGATTATGTCGATCGTGGGCATTGACCGCGTGCTGATGGCAGCGGCTGAAGGCGCGCGTGGAACGGCGCTGGGAATGGAGTTGTCGGCCGCGTAATTTTTGGAGCCTGGCATAACTCGGCGGGAGTGAAGCGTAGAATCGTCTCATTCCTGCCTTAAGAGTGACCCCCCAATGCAAGTCAGGCTCCATTTTTCAATGTGGACGAATCGGATCCCGAGACGCCCTTCGAAGTGAAGAAGGAAATCGAGAAGAAATTGCGAGCCATCGCAAGGGGTCCAAGCAGCTTTCCACAATGCGAAATTATCGATGCGATTTAGTCTTTGGCCTGCTGAGGCGGGCTGAGACTGCTGACCAACTAAAACCCATCCCTCAGGGGCTAAAGCCCGGGTTCAGGCGGTTGCTCTTGTGGCACGAGTAAACTCGTGCCCTTTCAAAACAGTCGTGCCCATTCAAAACCGCCGTCTACTGAAGCGGGCGCAGGCATTCTTGCGTTCCAATCGCCTGGCCAGCGCCTGAGGCTAACTTATGACGCCCGCGTTGCGGGGTGTGGGAATCGCGCGCCGCGCAGGTTCGTCAACCGATACATCGAGTTTTAATGCCTCGATGTGACGAAATGCACAGGCAATCGTATACTTGAGACGATATTCGTAATTGTGACCACATGCCGCATGGCGGCGCAGTCCGATGTTTGGAAGCTGCGCGCACGCTCAGAAATAACCTTTCACAAGGAACCGTTGAGCCTCTGTTCGCAATCCCTCGAAATCGAACCGCCCCAGCGCAAACCAAGAGACGGAGGCTTTATCCATGACGCAGGGCGTTTTGGAACAGGCGGTCGCCGGTGCGACCTCAACCCCAACTGAAACCAAGTATGTTTATTTCTTTGGCGACGGCAAGGCCGACGGCAACGGAAAAATGAAGGATGTGCTGGGCGGCAAAGGCGCCGGTCTGGCGGAGATGACCAATGCCGGATTGCCGGTGCCTCCAGGATTCACGATCCAGACCGAAGCCTGTCGCGAGTACATGCGCGGCAAAATGAGCCCGCAGATCGACATTGAGATGCTGCAGGCTCTGGAGAAGCTCGAAAAGCTGCAAGGGCAGAAGCTGGGAGCTGGCGAGAATCCGCTGCTAGTGAGCGTGCGCTCGGGCGCCAAGTTCTCCATGCCGGGCATGATGGACACGATTCTGAACCTGGGCCTGAACGACAAGGCCGTTGAAGCGCTGGCCCAGCGCAGCAATAATCCGCGTTTTGCATACGATTCCTATCGCCGACTCATCCAGATGTTTGGCGATGTGGTGCTCGATGTACCGAAGAAGAAGTTTGAGCACATCTTCGACGGCGTAAAGGCCAAAAAGAAGGTCAAGTTCGACTACGAATTGCAGCCCGACGCGCTCAAGGAGATTATTGCCGAGTACAAGAAGCTGGTGAAGAAGGAGACCGGCAAAGATTTCCCGCAGGATCCGCTCGATCAGCTCACCGCAGCCCGCGATGCGGTCTTCAGGAGCTGGCAGAATGAACGGGCCAAGACCTATCGCCGCATCAACAACATCGACGACTGGCTCGGCACAGCAGTGAACGTGCAGGCTATGGTGTTCGGCAACCTGGGCGAGAATTCGGGGACTGGTGTAGGCTTTACGCGCAATCCGGCAACGGGCGAACACATCTTCTTCGGCGAGTACCTGATGAACGCGCAGGGCGAGGACGTGGTGAGCGGCGTGCGCACTCCGTTGTCGATCAGCGAGCTCGAGAAGGCCATGCCGAAGGTGTACGAGCAGCTCAAGGACATTACGCGGCGCATGGAAAAGCACTACCGCGACATGCAGGACTTTGA
>JASHVU010000403.1 GCA_030044455.1 Acidobacteriaceae bacterium
CCGGTGTACGCGTTCAAGATGGGACACCCAAACCATTCGTCAGGCATACTGCCGTTCACTGCTCCTCGGCGAGCAGACGCTCGAATGCTGGGGTTTGACGCAGAACCTCGAAGTCGTTTTCATTCGCCACTTGCTCCGTGGTGGCGGATCCTTCGTCGAAGGCCAGGCGCAAATGGGTGATTGCGCAATCGCTCAAACCGGCACGGGCGCAACTTCGTGCCTTAAGGTAGCTCTCGGTACCTTGATCCTGCGCTGAAACCGGGGTTTCGGCCGTAGGCCCGGGGCCCGGGTCAAAAATGTGCGGATCGAGAGCGAGCGCCTGGGAATATACCCGGGAACTTTCGCTGTATTTGTGCTGCATCAGCAGGTTGGTCCCAAGGTTTTTCGTAATTCGCGCGTTAGCCGGGTTGATATCGAGCGCTTTGCGGAAAAGGCGTTCGGCAGCGGAATAGTTCTTACGCGCATCTTCGATCGTGGCAAGATTATTGAGCGCGTTCGGGCTCCGGGGATCAAGCTTGAGAGATTGTTTGTAGCAACGGAAGGCACTCTTCGCCTCGTAGAGCATCTGGTAAGCGATACCCATCCTGTCCAAGATTTCGGCTGAAGGCTGCGCAATTTTGGAGTAGGCATCGAGGGCAGCCTGGTACTTCTGCTGCACCATGAAGATGTTGCCATTCAGCTCATCGGCCGGCGCTGAAGACGATACTTCGGCTTGCGGGGTGCCGGTCGGGGCAGTAACAGCGAAGTTTGATGCCTGGGGTTGAGATGCGGCCGCGGTGGACGGGGTCTGGGAAACAGCCTGTATGGCTGCAAGAAATGAGATGGCCGAAATCCGGCCAAAAGCTGTAAGCGCAGGCATAGTTTTAAATTCCTGCGGTGGAGCAAAGCGACAATTACGAATTGGTTCTGTAATCTAAGTAATTCGGTTTCGTTTCTCTCTGCTTTTCTCCTCCGCATTTCGGTCGGATGCCGAATTGGCACGCGAGGGTTGCGTGGCGGCTGAGTCTTTAAAGGGGATTGTTGCGAGGGAGCATGCCGCGACGCGGTTGGGCGAGTGGGCCGGATTCTTCGCCTTCGCTCACAACCGGTTCTGGAGCGCCATTGCGCTGCCTGATCAAATCCCTGAAGAGACGATTGATGGTCCTCGCCTTAGCGAGTCTGCGATTTCGCAAATGAGGACGACCGAACCCACAGAGAGAGAAGGGAGAGGTGCACCCGGATTCGTAATCAGGCGATGGGCGATTTATTCTTGTCCGGCGAGCAGGCGTTCGAATTCCGGCGTTCCCCGAAGGGCAATGAAGTCCTTGTCATTGTCCACTTGTTTCTTTGTGACGGATCCTTCGTCGAAGGCTTTGCGAAGCTGGGCGATGGCACAATCGCTCAAGCCGGCGCGGGCGCAGGTGCGCGCGCTCAGGTAGCTCTCCTCGCCTCGATCCTTGATTGAAACCCTGTCTTCGGCCGTCGGTCCTGAATTCTGGTCGAGGATGTGCGAATCGAGGGCGAGCGCCTGGGCGTATGCTTCGGCGCTTTCGCTGTACCTGTGCTGCATGGTCAGGTTTGTGCCCAGGTTCCTGAGGGTCCGCGCTGAGCCGGGGTTGATCTTGAGCGCCTGACGGTAAAGGCGTTCGGCGGCGATGAAGTCCCTGCGCGCATCGTCAAGAGTGGCCAGGTTGTTCAGGGCATGGGCGTTCCCGGGATCGATCTTGAGAGCTTCCTTGTAGCAGTGAATGGCGCCCTTTGGGTCAAACATCATCTGGTGGGCAATGCCCATCTTGTTCCATAGCGAGGTCGACGACTGCTCAACTTTTGAGTAGGCCGCGAGCGCGGCCTGGTATCGCTGGTGAACCATGAGGAGGTCGCCCTCTTGCTCCTCGATTCGCGCAGAAGCCGGTGCCTGGGCGGAAACGTCAACGGCAGCGTTGGCCGGGGCGGCCCCTACCATGCTTGAATCCGAAGATTGGGACGCGGCCGTGGCAGTCTGGGTGTGCAGCGCTGCTGGAATGGCAACCAATAGCGAAATGGCCGATATTTGGCCAAAAAGAGTGAACGCAGGCATGTCTGTCTTTCCCCGCGGTTGCGTAGACCATGGATCGAACCGCTGATCAGTGATCTACGGCATCTAATTTAACAGAAAGTTAATTAGAATTCATTACTCTGTAATACTTATGTGCTACAGCAACGCGTGAGGTGCGGCCAACTAGTTCTGCACCTCCATATCCGGCTCGGTCCAGTGAAGAATGGCCTGGGGCAAAGTGAGGAAGAGGATCATGGCCACAAGAGTGAGGCCGTAGCAGATGGCGTCCGGGGGGCATGGAAATCCAACTCATGAGCGACGGCCGGATGAGGCGCATAGACGCGATAAACATAGGCGCGCAGACAGCTACGGCGACGGCTTGAAACGCCAAATAATGCGCGTGGTCGCGGCGGTGATCTTCGCGTTCATCGCCACCCTCATATCCGCCTCCGGCCAGCGCGGTTAGTGCCAAAAAACACGCGAAACCCAGGAGAATTGCGGCCGGCGTGACGATGCGGCGCTGCAAGAACCACGCGATCTCAGCCGCGGCAAAACCGGCATAAATCAGCACTACGAGCGAGCGCCTGCTTTCGCGGGAAACAAAGCTGACACGGGCGCCTAGTAAAACAAAGTCGGTTTTCACACGGACTCCTTTTCCACTGTGGACGTGGGACGGCTGCCATAGACCTGCTGGCTGAGCAGCTCGAAAGGCCTCGTAGAAAAAATAGCTTCAACGGGCAGGCCTCCAAAGTACTCGGCAATTTGCAAGGCCAGCTTGAGGCTGGGACCGTAGTCACCCCGCTCCAGGAAGCCGATAGTCTGGTAGTTGACCCCGACCGCGTCAGCCAGTCTCTGTCGGCTCATGCCCCTTTCGGCCCGCAGAACCGCGATGCGGTTGTAGAGACCGCTTTCGCCGGGAGACTGGACACCGTTGTCGGTCATATTGATGCATTGTGTTAACACAACAATTCTGTCAAGAAAGAAAATAAAATAGCAACGCTTAATTGGTTGCGGTCGCAGGCGGGACATTTCCCGTTGACAACTGACCCGAACGATGGCATCTTTGGGTCGGATGCCAACCCAACTGAACTCCCCAACCAGCTCCGAC
>JASHVU010000404.1 GCA_030044455.1 Acidobacteriaceae bacterium
GGAGTACGTTTGGAGTACGGACCTAGAGGGGTTTTCGGAAGTCGCTGATTTGATTGGAGCGGGAGACCGGGATCGAACCGGCGACATTCAGCTTGGGAAGCTGACGTTCTACCACTGAACTACTCCCGCTATTTAGAATCAATAGACTGAACAATAATGAGATTGAGCCTTTGTCTTCAGATCCTCACGGCCATATCTCGATTACTGAATCAGTATATATGCGGGTCGAGATCCTCAAACGTGAAAATTACTAATCGCTTATCGATTGAGAGTTTCTCCGGAGGTTGGATAAAGAGGTTGGAGAAATTGGGAAGCAAAGGGTTCAACGGACAATTGACCTAGCCGACGACGAATGCACTTGAAACGTGGAGAACAGCGCACTCGCCCGAGGCCCGCACGCCGCTTGCCGCCGATCGGAAATAGCATTCCTAACTATTTTCGATTCGCAAAGAAGTTGAACGCAACGCGACCTTGCGGAGGCGGCCGCGATATCGCTGACAGATGAGGGCCACAACGGAAAGACGTACGATCTGGTTTCGTCAGAGATGTTGCGTGGTCCGGATGCGGCTGCAACATGGTCGAAGCTACTGGGCAAGGAAATCGCTTACACG
This sequence comes from Acidobacteriaceae bacterium, assembly GCA_030044455.1. GTDB lineage: Bacteria > Acidobacteriota > Terriglobia > Terriglobales > Acidobacteriaceae > Telmatobacter. Next base: position 612 of record JASHVU010000404.1, read on the forward strand.
GGACACGCCGATTTCGATGGCTTTGAAGAGCAACTGCGGGAGAAAGAAAGTCCGAGTTGGCTGGCCTACGATCTTCGGGTCATGCCAAGGATTCGGGGAGCGCAGATTCAGCAATACGGAGGACCAGACGGCGCACTTTGCCGCTTTGATCGGACACCGGCCCGAGAAGGTACTGCAGCTTCGCTGAAGAGCGATCGAGGGATTGGGCCGCGGCGTAAGCTGGAGCGCAGTCTCGCTGCTGCGGTTCATGTGTCCTTTACCAAAGGGAAGAATCTTAGAAAAACAAGGGGAACTTTGAATGCTACTGCGCTGCGCAGTATTAGCCATACTCACTTTGAATTCTGCTGGGCTCTATGGACGGGCACAAGACGCCCCTGCCAGTGCGACGGCGTCAGTAGCGGATGAGTTGATCGCCCGTGTGGGATCGCCGTCTAAGCTGGCCATGAAGGCGTTCAAGAAGGCGGGCATGCAAGGTGTCACCCCGCATACCTTAACGGCTGAAGAACGATCGAAGGTGGAGGCAGCACTGAAATCGCTCCCCACGATTAGCAAGCGCGTACTGGAAAAGAAACTGCACTCTCTGGCTTTTGTCGACGGCATTCCCGGCGAAGGCACCGGGCTCACATCCCCGTATGCAAAAACAGGTCTCTATGACATCACATTGCGGGCCAGCATCGTGGACGAATCACTCTCGACGTTCCTGACGACCAAGGAGCGCCGGGTTTTTGCGGATGATGGTTCAGGGACGACTGTCACCGTCACAGGAACCGGTACGAACGCTCTCACCTACGTGCTGCTTCATGAGTCCAGTCATGTAGTGGACAAGGGGTGCGGCATCACGGCCAGTCCACATGGCAAATTTGAAGACGGCATTTGGACGAGTCTCAAAGAGATGACGCCAACTGTGGCAGCGGACACGCCGAAGACGTACTTCCGTGGAGGGGCCAAGCTGCCGGCAGCGGAGGCTGAAGCAACTTACGACGCGCTGTCGCACACTCCATTTGTGAGTTTGTATGCAACCGCATCAGAGATGGAGGACTTTGCGGAACTCGTGGCGTGGCACGAAATCCTCGATCAGCATCAGGGAGATCTGGTCATCGAAGTTAAGGATGCCCACGGTAACACTCTTAAGCAATGGCATCCGCTAACGTTTCCTGGCGTTCAAGGCCGCTTTGCGAATGTAGATGAGCTTCTTGCGTCGCGGGACGATTGCCGCAATTTGTTTCCGGAGTGAGTGCATTAGCGACTCGCCATTTATTCACAATGGCGAGGGCCGACGTACGAAATCAATATCATCTCGAGCGGAACAGATCGGGAGGTTCTGGCTCATCTCAGTATCCCGCTGCGAGCGGTTAAAACCTATCGCGAGCTTCGTGGTCCGATTGACACGCTTCTCGTCGCCGGGTTCGACGGCGTTTCGAAGGTCCGATACGAACCGAAGTTTCTAAGCTGGCGGAAAGATTGATGTGGCAGCGCTTTAGCTTCAATGGCCTTTCAGAAGCACCGGACTCACCAGATCTTCAATCGAGGCAGCCATCTCCTCGGCGGGAATGCGGCGGCCAGTCTCAAACCATAGGCGCGCGGCTCCGAAGACGGCCCAGGCGGCAGTGGTTGCCTGTAACGCCGGATCGGAGCCGGGGGCCAGTTCATGGCGGCTTAGACCCTCATTGAAAATGCCCTGGACAACCGAGATGATGGCGCTTTCGAGTGGTAGTCGAGCCAGCTGACCGGGACAGTCCCCGATCTCGCCGAGATAGTCGCATACACCGAGTGCAATCGCGCGCAGCGCTCCGCGGCAGTCGGCGGCTGAAATGGCACGACGCCCGATCAGATCACGGAAGCGGGACTCTGTCATTGCCTTAAGGAGCGCGCCCTTGTCAGGGTAGTGAAGGTAAAACGTGTTTCGGTTCACATCGGCCTCGGCGGCGATTTCCTGAACCGAAATATCATCGAAGCTCTTTTTTCTCAATAGGGTGGCCAGAGAATCCACGAGCATCTTCCGGGTGCGCAGGATGCGGCGATCGGTCGCTTCGCTGCCGGATTGGACGGTCTCAACCATTCCAGCTTCAAGGATACCGTTTTGCGGCGGTCGATGCTCATGCGACACTTGACTATTTTTTTGAATCACCAGATGGTGATTATGAGTCAAATGTCGCATAGGAGGTGTTTGACTCATGCCAACGCTGCTTCACGTCGATTCCAGCCCACTCTACGGACGGTCAGTATCCCGGGAACTAACGGCCGCGTTCGTAACCCAATGGAAAGCTTCGCACCCCGATGGAAGGGTCGTTGACCGTGACCTCTACGCGACAGCAATTCCACCGATCACCGCGGAATTGGTGGGCGCCGCCTACACACCTGAGGAAGCTCGTACTCCGCAGCAGAAAGAACTGCTCTTGCTCTCCGACACTCTGATTGCCGAACTCGAGCAGGCCGACGAGTACGTGATTGGCTCGCCCATGCATAACTTCGGGGTTCCCTCCGTGCTCAAGCTTTGGATCGACCAGATTTGCCGTGCGGGCCGAACATTCTCCTACGCGGACGGAACTGCGAAAGGGCTTCTCATCGGCAAGAAGGCGACATTCATCATCGCGACCGGCGGCGTTTACGACGCTCAGACGCAGATGGCGTCGTTCAACTTTGTGGAGCCGTATCTGCGATCGGTCTTCGGTCTCTTAGGGGTGAAGGATGCCACCTTCCTCACGACGGGTGGAACCATTGCGCTGAACTCGGGACAGGATCGCGATGCGTTTCTCGCTCCGCATCTCGAAGCGGTGCAAGCGCACGCCCAGACGATCTAAAGGAGGCGACTCTTGAACTCCTTCACGTATTCATCGCGACAAGCGGTCTGATTGCAGCCTGGATCTTGGGGATGCGGGCAATACAAATGGTCCGACTGCGGCCCTCGCCCATCGATCCTAACTGGCCACCTGGTGCCATGCCGCATCGGCAAGCGCACTGGCGATTTCGCATCAAGCCGGTCGGCGAGGCATTCTATTGTTCAGAGGCAGTCCCTGCATACGACTCACCCCAAGTCGCCGATCGATTCCCGGAACTCACCCTCGGCTCCGCCCGTCA
>JASHVU010000405.1 GCA_030044455.1 Acidobacteriaceae bacterium
CGATCATGCCGCGGTCAATACCCAGCCTGCCGTCTTCCTCCTCTATCGCTCTCAATCAAAAGATACTTGCACCTCCACCCACTTTGCCGGTTATTTCCCCTCATTGTTCTATCCTGAAAAAGGTAAGGAGCTTTTCAGGCCGCAGTTCGGCAGACCAGCAGATCCTATCTGCCTGAAAACAATAGACCTGGTGACCAAGTCCACCTTCTATCGCGATGAAAACAATAGACTTTGATACTTTTGGCAGGGGCCGGGGGTAGCGGATAGGGAGGGAGGGGTATGCCACTCGTGCAGTCTGCGAGAATTGCAGGCTACAGCGGTTCCTCAGTTACTGTGTCCCGGAACCGCAGCGGTCAAGTGGATTTTTCCGTAAGAAAAATCCACCCTTCACCGAGGCTGGAAACGGCTACAACAACTGAGGAATCGCTCTAGTGCTTCACCCAGCCATGTTTTCCGGCTTCGAAGCTGCGGCGATCGAGACGGGGCAGCGCACGCGCTACCTTGTCTGGGAATAACGGATAATGACGCGCCGCGATGAGGAGCTCTGGCACGCACCAAACGTCTTCTTCAGAGGTCATCCAGTGCCGGCCGTCAAGACGCTTCAGGTTCACGGGCGCGGAGTAGCTGCGCAGCGTGCGTTCGCCGCGCAGATTGTAGTAGTGCTCAAAGTAGCTCAACGCCAGTTCGCGCGGGGAGCGGTAAACGGGCGCGCGGAAACGCAGCCCCGCGAAATTTGATTTGGCGATACCTCCCCACAGGCCTTGCTCGCGGTAGAGTGCAATCACGTGGTCGTCGTCGCGCACGCCCTCGAGATCCATCAGCAGCGGCGGGTGCCCATTCACACGCAGAGCTGCAGCAGCTACCAGCGCACCTTCCATGCAATGGCCCTTGCGCTCGCGCAGCACTCGCGTCGGCGACCACGCAGTATCGGCGTACTGGTACTCGAGTTCGTCAATGAATCTCTGGATGCGCGCTGGCGTCTTCAACGCGCGCAGCGTGCGCAGATCCGCCGGGGACAACCCGAAAGCCTCGCGTTCCTCGCGTCGCATCGCACTCTTCGACGATCCCCTGGCGTTCAAAGGCAACGGCAATCTCCCATTCGCGAGTCCCGGCGATTATAGAATCCCACGCGACGGCGACGCCGCACCAGTGCCGGTCGCGTTGCGATCTTTCTCCGATGGGGAAGGTGAGATTGCGTCCACGCCCCAGTGCTCATGTTGGCTGCTGCGAATTCGACTGACCTTTGAGGTTTACTTGAGACTCAAAGCGTGGACAAAAAGGTTTGGAACGCGACATTGGCTGAAACTCTGGAGTTGCGGAATGGCCACCTGCGTTTGCTTCTCTCCTCAATCGACCCTTAAAGCAATGGCGGCCTCTGTTCGGCCCGTGCCAGCGCTACCAGCTTTTTGATCGCGTTCTCCATTGCTTCTGAAAAGTTGGGAACCGCATTCGCCTTGGTTTGGGAGAACAGAAATCGGACGTGATCTTGAGAGAAGCTCGTGTCCACGGAATGGTGGCTGTCGTAGCAGGTCCTGGCCTTTTTCCCATTCTCTGCATTGAATGTCAACCGGAGCAGCTGCTCTCGTGTTTGGCCCGGTTCGCTGGGATCGAAAAGCTCCCATGCCGCGCTGTCGGTGTCCAGCGCTTTGAGATAAATATCGCATCGCCCGTTCGGCAAGAAAATTGATAGCACCGACGTTGCTTGCGCGAACGAAACTTTTACGTTGTCGTTGATTCCATCGCTGGGGCTGAGCGCAACGAGCTGTTCACGAACGTAACCGACGAGCTCCCGTTGTGTCAGCTCCGGCCTGGTCCCCTTGCCCGCAGGCTCTGCGATCTGTGCGTAACAAGCCGGCAGCACTACCGTGAGCATAGCGACACACACCCCGGCCAGGCGTATCATGGGCACTCAACTCCCAAGAGAGAAACTCATGTCAACGAATCGATCTCTCACGTCCTCGCTTCAATTTCCCACTGTTTCAATTGCCCATTGCACAAAGCGATCCCGACTGGGCGATGCCTTGGATTGGTGGACCTGAACGGGCTCAAGCATTAAAAGCCACCTTCCCGTTCGTGGCCGGCGAAGACGTTGCCTTATCTAATTCGATCATTTGTATTCCCCTATCTCCCAGCCAAGCCGATGGGCGAACCTGGCGGGGAGATAAATGGATTTCATGCCAGCCCTATTGCTGGGTCGTGACAGTATAGGGAGCGTTGTTAGGAAGCAATCGAGGGCTGGTGAAAGTTGCACCGACTGCCAGGAGTATGTCTTTCAAGTCGGAAACGGAATGGGAGTTGTCAATGCAATTTCTGTCAGGGCCCGTCCCAGCGTCGGATTGATTGTAGTCGGAGTAGAAGTACTGCAAGCTCGAAGCAATGTTTTCCATTGTGATGCACGGGGTAATCGTGGCTGCCGTGAAAGAAGCATTGTTGCCGGTTGCGACAGTGGTGTTATCAGTGCCGAAGGATCCCTCTGTGCCGGTGGTGCCAACCGTGTAGGAGCATCCTAATTTCTCTGCGCCGTATGAAACTGCGTATACCCTGGTTCCTGCGTTCGTGGCCGCCTGGGCGGCTGCGATTGCCTGTTGGCATTCATCGGTTACGTCCGGGTAAAGTCCGGTTCCAGTCGGCGAAGTGTAGCCGGTCAATCCGGATGCAAGCGTAGCATTCTGTTCCGACGGGAAGTCATCCGCCGAGGCCGGCATATTGGCCTGCCCGTCGCTGAGCAGGATGATGGCGTTCTGGGTTCCCGGATAGGCTATCTGTTCGGCTTCCAACGCAGCCTGCGCGGCGTAAATGGGCGCCGCAAAGTAGGTGATGCCTCCATTCGTGTTGCCGGGAGCGCCTTGCATGCCTCCCGTTGCATTGTTCGGCTGACTGATAGGAGACATGCAACCTGAAATCGTGTTCACAAGGGTAGAACTGCTATTCAGGTTATTGGCAGCAGTGGACGACCAGTAATCGCTGGAGAACGGGACGATCTCGTAGGTAGCCGTCCAGGTCGATGATCCGCCTCCACCAGAACCACTCCCGCCGCCCGATTCCGTATAAGAGAGCGGCGAGTAGGTAGTACCCGTGCCCGTGGGTAACGTGTACGCCATAAAGCCCGGTGTTGTGCAGTTGGTCGTATCGTTCGCGACCGTGCTCGTTGAGATGCCCGGAAAAGAGAACAGTGCGATGTGAAAGTTGGCGTTCGATGTTGCGCAGGTCGAATACCCCAGTTGACAGGGGTTTATCGAGCCCAGCATCAACTGAATGGCGTTTGTTGCGCAGGTGAACTCGGTCTGGCCGGTACCGCAGTTGGGGTCCGCGAAATTCATCGACCCGGTTGCATCCAGAATAATAGCCACGTTCCAGGGCTGAGCGTTACTCCCTTGCATCGACGCAGTCGCGGTCACCGACGTGGAGAACTTGGGAACGCCGAACATGAACCCGAAGAATGTATTCACGCTGGCAGTCTCGGTAACGCGAACGGCATTGGGGGCAGAGTTCGAAGTACACCCAGTCCCCGAGGGCGTAAGCATGTTCACGCAAACCTCCTGGACGGTGGGAGGAGCATTTGCGTAAGGGTTGGCATTCGAAGTTCCAGTCGAGCCGTATTGGTCTGCCACAGTGGTTGCGGTTATGGATCCTGAGCTTGAGTTATAGATGTAACCCGCTGCCGCCAACGCCGCGGCATTGGCTGAGTTCTGGAGTTGACTCCGGACAACGTAGGCGTTACCAACATCAATCACCAACCCCGACACACCCAATAGGACGGTCATGAACAACGCCACTAATGCAAGCATCTGTCCGCTTTGGTCACTGAACGCCCGATGCAGGAAGGACAGGCAGATTTTTCCCATCGGACGCGCTGCAATGATTTTCGGATCAGTATTCATATTCGGTCACCTTTGCGGCAACTTGGCAGGCGGTAGTGAACCTGGTCCCATAAATGGAGAGAGTGCAAGGATACGTGGCAGTCACAGTTACCGGAGCGCCCTGAACCAGGTCTGCCTCATCGCCCGCGCAGGAATTGCCTGACGCGGCCGTTCCGTTGAAATTGAATGTGAGACTGATATTTGATCCCTGAAGGCCCGGCGCCGCAGCTTCTATTGCAGATAAGGTGTCGGCGCAAGGGTCTGTGGTAGTGGATCGGATTTGCTGCAGGTATTGCGCGCCGGAGCCCACCGCATTGGACAAAGTGAGTTCGTTGTTGAAGGCGATTCCGAACGCGAATATTCCGGTAACGACGGCCAAGAACACGGGCAGCGCCAGTGCCATTTCAACCAGCGAATTTCCCTCGCTTTCAGATTGCAGCAGTGCGCCGACACGGCGAATGAGTGAATAGCGGTCAGCGCGCGCTTGTTCTGACTTCCTGGGAGGGTTGAAACTGTATTTCAGCGGCCTTGCTTTTTCGCGCAAGTCGAGTTGGGTTTTCACCATTGACCTCCATGCACTGTTGAGAGTCGAACTCTTCAACTGCGATGTATGTACCATCAAAACCTAGGAAGCTGTTTCAAAGGGGAGGCCGGCTCAACTAAACCGTGGCAGTTATCTCCCAGAAGTCAGCGGGAATGGCTGACTCGGAAGTTATGCACGACTATACTCTGCACGATTTGCAA